>NZ_RIBZ01000094.1:0-27941 GCF_003721215.1 Streptomyces botrytidirepellens | reverse complement strand
GCGTCCCAGCCCTCGGCTGGCTCCGCAGGACCATCGTTGTCCTCCGCGTCATCCGGAGGGCCTGCGGCGGGCTGTGCCTCGGGGATGCTGTACTTCGCTTCTTCCACGATCAGCTGCCATGCCTCCTCCCAGTACGGCGGCCGGTAGCCGGACGCGTCGGAATGCTCGGGCACGGCGACGCCCAGCGCGTGTAGTTCCTCGTCGGTGGCGGCGAACATCGCGGGCGCTGCCTCCCGCATGCGGCTCAGCGCCCACTCCTCCGCCGCGCATCGCGGCAGTGGCGCCCGGCCGGCGGCGAGATCGTCGGCCAGATCCCACAACGCTCGCGCCACCCCGGCCCGCAACCGGCCATCGAGGCGGTCGCACGCGTCAGGCAGCAGCGCCAGCAGGGTACCCGCCGCGTCAGGGGCATCGCGGGTGAACGGCTTGTCGCCGAACGCGCCCGCATCGCGGTAGGCCAGGACCGCCAACGCACGTCCCGCGGCCATCACGAGGCCAGCCTCGAACGGCGGCAGGATCTCCTCCCAGTCACCGTCCGGCAGCTCGAACAGCTCGGCCTCCTCGGTCAACTGGCCGAACGGGTTGTCGGAAGCGGACGTCATCGGGCACCCTCGAACCTGGTCTTCACCGGCGCTTCGTCAAAGTACTGCTGTGGCCCGGTGCTACGGCCACGCCGACCGTGCCCACCGGGCATCGAGCATAGGGCCGCCACGGGGCAGTGCCTGGCCACCTCGCCCGCACCAAGGCGGGGTGTCGTCGGCTACCGTTCACTGGACCCTAAGTGAATCTCAGTGACTCGCCCATTCCTGGACGAAGATCCCCGTCTTACCTGGGCGGGAGCCGCCCGGTGCGGGACGGCCACCTGCCCCGCCAGGCGGGGTCTTACGGTCGGCTCCACGTCCGTTTACTGTCTCGGGGCCACTCCCGGCGACGTGCCGCTTCACGAGTGCGGTGAGGTTGAGCGCGGCATTCTCATCCCGGTCCAGGATCAGGCCGCAGTTTTCGCAGACGTAGGTGCGTACCCGCAGCGGCAGCTTGGGTCTCACGTTGCCGCAGGCACTGCACGTCTTCGAGCTGGGGAACCAGCGGTCGGCGACTTCGAGCCGTCCGCCGGTCCAGACGGTTTTGTAGGCGAGTTGCCGACGGATCTCACCGAATCCGGCATCCGCGATCGAGCGGGCCAGCTTCCAGTTCTTCACCATGCTGGCGACGTTCAGGTCTTCCACCACCACGGTGCCGTACTCGCGGGTCAGGGAGGTGGTGAGCTTGTGTATGCCGTCCCTGCGCAGCGCGGTGACGCGGTGGTGCACGCGGTTGCGCTGGGCGTTGGCGCGCTTCCACCGGTTCGAGGGCTGCTGTCCGGTGCGTCGGTCGGGCCCTTGGCGGCGGGAGACCGTACGCGACAGGCGGCGCAGCTTCCGCCGCGCTCCTGCCAGGTGCTTCGGGTTCTCGGCGGCCGGGCGGCCGTCGGAGAACACCGCGAGGGTCTTCAGCTCGAGATCGACGCCGATCACCGCATCCGGCCGGGTGGGCGTACGCTCCGCGCGCTGGACTTCCACGGTGAAGGAGACGCACCAGCGTTGGGCCTCCTGCCGGACGGTCGCGGACTTGATCCGCGCCGTCCCCGCCTCGATGAGGCGGCCGAGCTTGTGTGTGGACTCGTGCGTCTTTATCCGCCCGAGCACGGGCAGCACCACATGCATACGCCCGTCCAGCCGGATCACACCCGTGGTGAACCTGACCGAAGGCGTAGCCTTCCGCTTCGACTTGAAGCGCGGGAAACCCATCCTCGGGCCCCTGCGCCTGCCCTTCTTCGAATCGGACCAGTTCTTCAACGCGGTGGCGAGCCGGTCAAGACCGGTCGCGTATGCCTCCTTGCTGCACTCCGGCCACCACGGCGCAACATCCGCCTTGGCCTGGTTCCAGGCCTTGCGCAGCGAGTACATCGACCACGACAGCGACGGCGTCAGCTCCGCCTCGGCCATGCCGTAGGAGCGTTCCGCCTCACGCTGGGACAGGTTCGCCTTCACCACGGCCAGAAGCCAGTTGTAAGCGACACGAGCCGCACCGGTATGCCGCAGCAAGGCGCCGACCTGACGCGGCGTCGGGTCCAGCGCAAACCGGTAGGCGTGCGTCGTGATCACCAAACGAACCGTACTGGCCCCCACCGACAACCCCACACCAGAAACCTCAACGGTCAAGAGAACCTGACGAAGGCTGAGATTCGCTGATGGACTCCACAGCAGCAATAACCCCCCAGCGGTCGCGGACGGTTTCGGGAACCGGATGGTCCGCGCGCCGCCGCAGCGCCTCCCGGTCCAGCCGGGCCGCCTCCTGGTCGGCTTGGCCGCGGAGTTCGGCCCAGCCCGCGGGCGGCGAGGGCTCGAGGACCTGTTCCCCGTCCCAGACCGGTCCCGGCGTGTGCAGCGCACCGAGCCGCCGGGCCAGGTCCCGCTCCAGCTCACTGGTAGCCCGTACGAGTTCCCGTGCCTCGGCGCCTCCGTTACGGACCGCGGCGATGAGACGGTGATCGAACAGGTGGGCCAGCCGCACCTGCCACCAGCGTGTGCTGAGGCCAGTTTCCCGCGCAATGCGGCACCTCGCGCCGAGAACCGTGCGTGCAGATCACGGCGGGGATCGCCCGGCTCAAGCCGGGGCGTGAAGATGAGCCCCTGGAAGAAGTCGGCTACCGCTGGGTCGGCGCTGGATGCGGCCCGGGTGAGCAGATAGGCGGTCGCGAGCGTGGCGGCGGCGTGGACCTCAGTCCGCTGCGCAGCGCGGTCATGGTCGGGACGGACCGCGGCAGGTCCGGGTAGCGGGTTTGCAGGAGCCGGACCGTCTCCGCGTTCGTGAAGATGTGGCGTTCCCATGCCGTCCAGAGAAGGGCGTCCCGCTCGGTGTCGTACAGGTGGACGCAATTGCACGGCGGCGGTCTCCCTGCTGTGCGAGACAACGCCGATCGCCCTCAGCGCGTGCGCTGCTGTCCGGGTCCTGCCCGGGACGTGGTGCACGTGGTGCGGGACCTCCCGGGCGACGAGGAAGGCGCGGGGGACCTGGCTGATGACCACGACGTGCAGGCGGTGCAGGCCCTTGATCACCGCGTGGTGCGAACACAGGGCTGGAGCTGGATCTCGCGGCCGTTGATAAGGGGACGTGAGGCGTCGGCGGCGGTGATCCGCCCCCGCCTCGTCGGTGGGCGGTCAGCCTGGCGAGGGGTCAGCCGGTCTCCGTGTCGTCCGGCTGCTCAAGATGTTCGAGACGTTCGGCAAGACTGTGCAGGTCTCTCGTGGTGTCATGCATTCGGGAGAAGGTCTGCTCGATCCCGGTCGCGAGCGGGACGCGCGCCAGGAGGTCACGAACGGCGCGCGGCCGCACTTTCGGTGTCTGGCCGGAGGTGTCCCCTCCCTCTGGGGGAGTCCACACGGGGGGGGTGAGACGGCCAGGGGCGTGGTGCCGCATCAGCAGTGTGCTGGCCTGTTCGTCCGTCAGTTGTCCGTGAGTAAACAACACCTCTGCCGCCTCGTCGATTGCTGCTGCGATACCGGCCTGTCTCCGCAGGCGGCCGGCGTCGTGGACTGCCCGGGAGCCGTCCACATGGAAACCGCGCGCGGCCAGGTCCTCGACCGCCAACTTGGAGCCCAGCGACACGAATTGGGAAAGACAACACCACAATTCAGGATGGGTGTAGCCCTGCTCCTCCGCAGCTGGAGCAAGAGCGTTGCCCGCGCCGAGCAGCATGACGGCCACATGCTGCGCATTTCCCGACCCATAGGCCAGACAGTGCTCTGTCCATGGCGCGCGGTGCGTCTGCCGCACCTCAGCCCGCTGCACGCCCAGGCCCAGCCACTGGGCCAGGACGGCGCCGGTCGAGATGCCGACGGCGTGCACGCGGAAATGGACAGTGCGGGGAAGATGCAGGAAGCACCGTACATCGGCCTGTTGATTCGGTCTCCCGGCCTCGCCCGGGGCGGCTGCCGGTGGTGTCACGCCCCTGAAGGGGGCATGGACGGCACGGTGGACGAGGTCGGCTTCCGAGGGAGACAGCATGAGCCCATTCTCCTCTGTCCTCCTCTCGCTGCTCGGCGAAAAGGTCCACCAGGGCGGTCCGGCGCCGCCGGTACGGCCACCGGGCCGCCGCCGTACCGTGAGCCGCAGCAGATCGGAGGCGAGAAAGTGAGCCGGCCACTGCGCAGCCAGCCGGGCCGACCCCGTACCGCGCCTCTGCTGACAAATCCGTCTGCCCGGGTCAACATTGTGTTGACCACCACGGGTGAACAATGGCGATCCGCTCTCTTAATGGCGCGGTGCCGCTACTAGCGTTGCTTTCATGACCGGTACCTCCGTGGGGCACGCGACCACGACGGAGACCCGGACGTCTTCCGCGCCCTGATCGACGCCGGATGGGAACGGTCGCAGGCGGGCGACCACGCACAGGCGCTCACGCTGTTCCATCGCGCCCTGGAGCGTGGCGGAAAGCAGTCCCGCTGCGCCCGGGTCGGCATCACCGAGCAGCTGTACGCGCTGGGCCGCACCGACGAGGGCCACACGGCGCGGGACGCGCTGCGCGCCGAGCTGGATACCGCGACACCCCCGGATCTGTGGATCTACAACCAGATGGCGGAACTGCTGTCGGAGACGGCCGCCGCGCAGCCGCAGGCGGCACTGGAGTGGTGTGAGGCCGCCCTGGCACCCGCCGACGCCGAAGACGGCGGCGAGGATGCCGCCTTCCACCGGCAGTGCCTGCTGGCCAACCGCCGCGTGGTCCGCGAGCAACTCGGTCTCGAACCGGACGAGCTGGACCAGGCCGTCGAAGCCGAAGCGGACAAGGACGTGACCGAGGCCGCCCGCCTGCTCGGGGCGATACTGCTGAACACTCCGCTCATCGACCCATGCTCCGAGGACGGCCCGATCGACGGTGTGGTACTGCGCTGGACACGCACGGACTTTCCCAGCGCCCGCCGGCGCTGGCCGGAGACAACAGCCGGGTACGGCGACGACTACGAAACCTACGCGGCCGGACGGCAGCGCACCGCACACCGGTGGAGCACGAGCGGCGCGGTCCGAGTCCGTATGGTCACCGGCACACCGACTACGACACCTACGTCCGGCACAGCGGCGAAGACCCCGGCGACCCGGAAACCCGCACCCGCTACGCCTCGTGGCGCGCCCGGGGGTTCGGGCAGGAGACGCCGTTCTGGCCACCGGCACGTAATGGCACGTACTGGTGCGAATCGGGACAGAAGTATAATAAGTGCTGCGGGAGGTCCGCGCGGAACTGACCGCCCGCCGTCAGCGACTTTCCTGCTCGACGATGGTGCGAGCGACCGTCATGCCGAGGTGGCCGAAGCCCTGGCCGGCAAGCTACGCGACGCCGTGCGCCGCGCTCACTCCTGCCGGGCGTCGCTCCAGAGCGCCGATTGGCCCGCCGCCCGCGCCGCCCACCACTCCTACGTCGGCTGACTGATCACCGAGCTGGCGCCGCGGCTGCACCGCCACCGACTGCGGGGAACGGACGTCTGGACATCGCTCGGGCTGGCACCCGGCGTGCTCGAGATCTGGATGCGCGCCCTGGTGCGCGGCCGGTCAGCGTGCGCGCGCCGTCCGCCGCCGCTCGCACCGCGCGCTCGATGTCGTCCTGGACGGCCGTCAGGTACGCCGACACCTGTACGACGGTGTCACGGTCACCGCGGTCCTCGCCCTGGCCGCCGAACGCGGTATCGACCCCGCCCACGACATGACGGGCAGGAGGGTGGTCGGTGTCCGCTACGATGCCGACCGGCAGGACGCGCACCGCCGACCGCCGATGCTGTACTCGCCCGCGCCGGGACAGCTCAGACGGCCAAGGTCCCCACCCGGGCCCGCGACATTTGCCCGTACGACTGCGGGCAGGCGCGGGGTGCCTGGAGAGACGACGTCATGCCACGCCATCAGTCCCGCGCCGGCCAGCGCGCCCGTGCCGCGCAGAAGGCCACGGGCCACACCGGCGGATACACCGAGCTGCTGCGCGCCAAGCTAGGCCCGCGCGGCGCCCGCAGGGAACCCGTCCACGCCGAGCCCGCCCGTCGGCTCGCCGCCCAGCTGCGTGCCGACCTCGGCGCCGACGGGGAGGAGATCGCCCGCCGGGCGGACGCGGCGGTGGCCTGGGCGGTGATGGACCACGGGCTGAAGCACGCCCTGCTGCGCACACNCCTGGGCGGTGATGGACCACGGGCTGAAGCACGCCCTGCTGCGCACACCCGGCGACTGCGCCGCGCGCGCCCGCCTTCGCCCCGCGCTCGCCGAGCACGCCGCCGCCGCGGTGGCGGTACATGACGCGCCCCTCGTCCAGGACGTCTACCTGGCGCTGGAGGCGGCCGCCGAGCAGGAGGCGGGCGCGGACCTGCTGCGCGCCGCCGCGGACGTCCTGGACCGGCTGGTCGGCGCCAGCCATATCGGCAGTCCCGCGATCTCCGGGGTGCGGGCCGGCGTATGGCTCACTGCGCCCAGGATGTGGGAGCGGATCTACACCACCACCGACCCGGTCGCGGTCGTCGCGGCGGTGGCTCTGCGCACGATGCGGGAGGCCGCCCGCATCCCCGACGAGGACGAAGTCACCGACGCCGACTGCATGTTCACCCTCCAGGAGGCCGCCCGCCTCGCGTGCACCGCCGCAGACCTGGCCGCCCGCCCGGCCGCCTGACTCACGGGACGACCCCGCTGCTCCGTACCCGCCCGGCACGGGGCAGCACCCGGATCCTCACCGCGGACCGCCGACAACGGCATCTATCACTACGGGAGGACCGTCCGGCACGCGATACTGCGGGACAACCCCGAGAAACATGGCTGACCTGCCGCCCTCGCCTGTGTGAGGACCGCCCAGCACCCCCAGGGCAGCTGCGCTCCCCCGCCACGCGATTCGTGGCCGCCTTCGGCATCGAGTACACCGACGCGCAGCCGAACTCCTGATCTGCCAGGGCCTGTGACCGGTAGCTTCGCGCCGCAGGTCAGGCCGGGGCTTCGGCATCGACGTCCTGGATGTGGCCCAGATGGAAGGTGTTCACCTCGTCATCGGTATCGGTCCAGGCATACAGGTACGGCGGATCGAGTTCGAGAGAATGGATGGTGTGGGTGGTGGGCCGGCCTTTGCCGGGCGCGTAGGTGATGGCGGTTTCCAGGGCATTGTCGATGGCGTGGGCGAGGCGGCGCAGGGCGGGCGGATCCAGGTGCTGGGCGTCGCGGGCGAGGATCTGTTCGGTGGGGGAGAGCCGGGGCACCGTCTGGTCGCTGGTGGCCGAGAGGAGGATCTCGGCCAGGTGGGCGAGGTCGGGGGCGTCCGGCGCTGGCCCGGCGGTCCGTGGTGTCGGCAGGAGCGGGTGCCGGTCGGGGGCGGGGCGCTCGAGCCGGATCGCTGCGTCGTGCTGTTCGTGGACGGGCGCGTACCCGGCGTCACGGAGCGCGGCGAGCACCGTGTCACCGGGGAGCGGGCTCGTCAGCACGGTCGGGGCGAGCACCCGCAAGCTCAGCGGGGCCAGTCGGCCGCTGGCGGCGATTTCGGCGATCAGCGCGGTGTCCGTGCTGTGCAGCAGGCTGGCCGGGGTGGTGAGGCGGACTCGGCCGTGCGCGTCGGCGGCGCTCCGGACGAGGGCCGTCAGCTGCTCGGGAAGGACCGCGGTGTCGGCGATGCTGCGCAGCACGTGGAGGAGGTCGTCGGCGGTGTGCCCGGTGTCGAGGGCGCGGCGCAGTGACGCCGGGGTGATGTGCCAGAGGGATGCGGGGTGGCGTACGGTCCGGCGGCTGTCCTCACCGTGCTCCAGCCCTCAAGCCGATGGATGCCCAGGACAAGAACGCCGCCCGGGCAGGCCAGGAAAATACGTCGGCATCGAGCAGCCAGACTGGTGGTGACGGCTCCGTGGTCACCGGTGCCGAGGCGAGGCCGGAGCCCTGTGCCAGGCGCCGCCCGCCTGGCGGACCGGAGGGAGCGGACTGGCGCCGCGTGCGCGCGACGACCGCCTTCGGGCCGGGCGGCCGGTCGGTTCGGCAATCGCGCGGGCACGGGGTAATTCTGGACGATGTACGGAATTTGCTTACCCCAAAACATCACTCCCCGTAACTTCGCTGTGCGGACGGGGCCCCGCGGAAGCGGAAGGGGGTATGAACCGCTGCAGTTCCCGTAGGGTCCGCTCGGCGGTGTCGCGTGCCTGGGCTGGGACATCACCGCGTTCGGCGACCAGGCGGCTGTAGACCGGAGTGTCCCGCTGCGGTGCTGTCTCCATGGCCAACCAGTCCCCCTGTCTGCTGCACACCGACTGATCCAGAACGGAACAGCATGCCCGATCGCCAAGGGCTGCGCCACCCACATTGTCCCGATGCCTTCGGGGTGACGCGGTGAGGACGCGTTGCGCATCCTGGCGCGGTGCGCGCCCGCGGTGACACTGGTGAATCAACCCTCGCCGCGTGCGTAAGCGCCTGGTCAAGATAGGTGCCAGTCCCGGAGCTGGCCGCAACGCCGCGCAGTTCACACGGGCTACGGAGGTGCGGTTACCCTCTCCCGCAAGCTCGGCCTGTCCATCGACGTAGCCGTCTACTGGCAGCGACTGTCGGCTGGCGGCTGGATGGCTTACGCCGCCAGCCTCAGCAGCCGCACCAACGCGAAGGCCGAATCACCGCGGGCCCCCTCTCGGCCCCGGCTTGGGAAGGACTGATGCGGCTCTAGCCGTGCACCTCATGCATGACGGGCCACCTGTTCACCGGCCTCGTGTTCAGCGTGGAACGATCAGCGGATCGCCCGTCGCGGGGCTCTTGGCTCGATGTGGGTCGGTGAGCAGTTTCTGCATCGCCCATTGGGCTTGCCAGCGTGCGGCGGCCGTACTCGGGGCGCGACCGCCTTTGTAGTGCACGTTCGAGCCGTCCGCGTGTTGCCAGCTGATCGACCATCGCCACAACGCGATGGTTGGGGCCTGGCTCCACAATGGGCGTCCGTCGAACGGTATCGGGTCGATCTTGGCCCACACCAGCAGGTCGGTTCCCGGCACGGGCACTCGCGCGCTAGCACAGGCATGGTCGACTCCGGGGACCTGCCACAAGAGAGCGGCAGGCAGCGCGTCCACCGCCGACAACTGCGCCGCGAACACGATCAGGTCGGCGACGTCCCACACCAGGGCAAGCGTAAGCGCGGCACGCTGCAGCGGCGGCCAGTCGCCCGGGGCGTCCAGCAGCAGCACGTCCACGGCGTGGCCGATTCGGTCTTCGTGCAGCCGGTCCTCGACCTCCAGCTCCGCCATCGACCGAGCCGAAAAATCACGGCTACCGGCTGCCGCCTCCTCCACCAGTTCCAGTGCTAGAGCAACCATGTCGTGGTCCACGGACAGCGCGATCCCCAACTCCCGCAGCTGCTCCGGCGCCAACTGCCCCAGCAGGTCCTGCAGGCCGCCGGCCACCGCCGCGTTTACCGCGCTCAGCCGGGGCAACTCGAGCATGTCACTCGTCGGGTGGCCCCACACATGGGCTACCTTCCACAGCCCCAGCAGCTCCCGTACATCGTCCACGCCCTCCAGCCGCTCGGTGAAGTCCAGCGCCGCGTCGATCACAGCGAGGGCGGCCGTGTTCTGCTCGGCGCCGGGGCGACCGGCGAACCGGCACAACGCCGCCGACCGGCGGTCGACCGGCCCCAGCACCAGGCTGGCATTCTCGAACCTCTGCGTCATCGCGCCCTCTCCAGTCACGGTCACCGGGCCGCCACGGTCACCGGGGGGCCATTCCCTTGTCTCCTTGCTTGGCCGTCACCGGCTGGTGGTCGCCCAGCTCGATGAGTGCGGCGACCGGCACGCGCTGGTCGGCCCCGTGGTACAGGTCGGGGTGTTCGTCGGCGTAGTACCGCAGTTCTGCCCGCATCTCATCCGGGGTGCGTCCGAGGGCTTCGGCGGCCTCGGCCCATGTGGAGCCGAGGGTGAGTGCCTGGTGGATGTGGCGGCCGCGGCTGGCCAGGATTTCGCGGCGGATCGACTCGCCCGTGGCGAGTACGGAGCGCGCGTCGGCGGCGGTGCCGCGCCAGAGGTTCTCGTTCTGGGGGGTGCGCGGCAGCCCGTTGTTGGCGAGCACGCTGGCGTACACGACCACCTTGGTGGCCCGCCAGGACAGCGGGGCCTCGTCCGCCTCGTCGGGGCGGCGGATCTCCCGGCCGAGGAACTCCTCGCGCATCGCGTCGCCCTCCTGCCCGGCGCGCCTCTTCCACTCGGCGTAGGCGGGGCTGTTGAGCACATGCGTCGTCGGGTCGAACTCAGAGTCCCTGGCAGAGGTGGTGGCGTGGCTGACGAGCCGCCAGCGGCCCTCGTCGTACCCCTCGGTGCCCTGCCACGCCCATACGGTGAAGATCACGCGGTTCCAGGCGCGTGCCTTCTCCTGGATCCGTTCGGGCTCTCCGTCGTCGTAGCGGAAGGGCAGACGCAGGTCATCGAGCTGGGCGTCGGCGGCCGTCCGCAGGGCCCGGGCGGCGCGGGCCTCGGGGGAGCCGGCGTCGTGGCAGTCCTGGAGCTCGCGCAGCCGTGCTTCGAGGAACGCCGAGAGGGCGTCGACGTCTGCCTCAGTGAGGTCGGCGGCGGTGAAAGGGGCTTCGGCGGGCAGCGTGGCATCGGTCATGCGGCGGGTTCCCTCCCTGGATCCGTGGCGATCAATCGGCCTCGCTGACGTCACCAGTAGGCGGGGAGCCGCGAGGGGGGTTTTCACCAGAGCCTAAGGGCCACCAGACGTCCGTTGTCGCGGCACCGCTCGCGGTTCCCGGCGGCGATCAGGCAGCGGACCGCGGGTCCCGCCCCGGCCCACAGGCGTGCGAACGCGGGCGGAGATGCGGCAAATCGACGAACAGGCCAGTCGACAGTCTCCGCCGTTCACCGTGCCGCGCTGTCAGGGCGCTCCACGCCGGTCAGGGGTCGGGAAACCGTCGCCACTCGTCGTCCGCACGCTGCGCGAGGGTCGGCTCGTGAGGAGACTGGCTTGGCCGCCGGTTAATCGAAGGCACGTCTGCGGCCCTCCGTCTGGGAACCGCAGGCACCGGCAGGATGTCCGCCGCTCCCACCGCGGAACACCGACCACGCCGTGTCAACCACGACTGCGGTCGGCACCACCGCTCTCCTCAGTTCCCCACCGCCCCTGCCTCGAAGCGTGAGACGTCCTCGGGGGTGAGGTCGGGGCGGGCCCGGCGCCATCGTGCCGGATGCCGCCACCGTCCGGCGCTGTCCCGGGCAACGTCGACGCCGACCTCCACGACCAGCTCCGGTCGCACGAGGGTGACCTGCAGCGGCTCGCGGGATCCCCACCCGGCGGAGAACGTCCAGCCGGTCCAGGAATGCTCGTCGCCGGCGGGGACCAGCAGCTGGCCGACGTTCCGGCCTGCGGCCTGCGGGAGAGTAGTGCTGCGCCCGACGTACCGAAGATGTCCACCGGCGTCGTAGCGCCCGAGCAGCAGCGTGCGCGGTGCGGCCAAGGAGCCGGTGAACGCTGCGGCGATCGCTTCTTCGGTCTCGCGCACCCTGTACTTCCGCCACCCGCGCACCGACGGCTCGTAGGGGCTGTCCAACTTTTTGAAGACGACTCCTTCCAGCCCGGTAGAGGTCCAGGTCAGCCACTCACGGACGGTGCGCGGG
Source organism: Streptomyces botrytidirepellens (assembly GCF_003721215.1). Lineage (NCBI taxonomy): Bacteria > Bacillati > Actinomycetota > Actinomycetes > Kitasatosporales > Streptomycetaceae > Streptomyces > Streptomyces botrytidirepellens. The sequence continues at coordinate 16,323 of NZ_RIBZ01000094.1, read as the reverse complement.
TCGGTGGTCGACGGGCACAGCGTCCACGGCGCGGTCAGCTGCTGCTCGGCGAACAGATCCACCAGCGCGGCCCGGCGCCGCCGGTACGGCCACCGGGCCGTGGCCGTACCCGTGAGTCGCAGCAGATCGAAGGCGACGAAGTGAGCCGGCCACTGCGCAGCCAGCCGGGCCGCCCCCGTACCGCGCCGATGCAACCGGCCCTGAAGGCGCTCGAACGCCAGGCGCCCGGACTCCCACACGACCAGCTCTCCGTCCAGGGCGGTTGCGTCCGGCAGCTGGGTGCTGGCGGACCGGATCTCAGGGAAGGCCGGGACCAGGTCGGTGCCCTTGCGTGAGCGGAGCACGATCCGCCCGGCATCCACCGACAGCAGGGCTCGCCACCCGTCCCACTTCGGCTCTGCGGCCCAGCCCTGCGGCAGGACCGGGTCGGGCACGGTGACGGCGAGCATCGGTTCCGGCGGCGTCCAGGTCATGCACCGATCCCTTCCACCCAGGCAGACCACCAGCACCGGGGCCCACCCGCACACCCCCGTCTAGCCGCCCGGGTCGTCACGCGGAGCGGCACCCTGTCTCGCCGAACCATCACCGTGGCCGCCCTCGACACCTTCGCCCAGGTCCTCACCGCGCACCTGAGCCAGGACGCGCTCGAGACCGACTGAAGCCGCGCCCCCGCACCACCGGAACGCGAGAGGATCTACCCCTCTAACGTCCTGACTTGAAAGGAACGTGCCACATGGCCGACCATGACGCCCGCATCGACGCCGTCAAGCAGCAGCTTCCCTCAGTGCAGCAACTGTTCGCCAACTGGCCGACGGCGCTGCCTCAGCTGCTCGGCGCCGCCTATGCCGACGCGGACCTGTACGAGACCAGCGGGTTCGACGACCCGCGGCTGGTGCTGTACACCGGGGTCAGCCTGGGGCGTCGGTGACCGTGGGCTGGTGTCTGTTCGGCGCCTCCGGGAACGTCCAGCCCGGCCACAGCACGCTGCCTTACGCCGCTCGGGAGGCCCTCACCGATCCCAACGCGGCACGCGCCCTCCAGTTGCTGGCGGTGGACCACCGGGAGACCGAAGAAGCGGCCATCGAGGCGCTCGCGGCCCCCGGAGCGGTCCCTGCCCTGGTCGACCTCGCCGCCGCAGCTCATCAGGACCACGAAGGGCGCTCCGTGCCGTTGCGGGTCGAGGTGGGCACCGAGATCTACGCATACCACCCGGGACCTGTCCGCCTGGGCGCCGTCATCGTCGACGTCGTGTGCGTCGGCAGCCCCATCTGGATCGCCTCCGCAACCACTTGACCCCGGCCTGCGATGTGTCGGCTTCGTGTCAGTGAGAGCGTGTCAGTGATGGTCGGGCGGGAGAACCGTGTTCTTGCTGGTTGTCGGCTCGTGGCCGGAGGGCTTGCCACTGACATGGCGGTGATACTTCGTGGCCTCGCGGCGGTCATGGGGTGGTACATCCCCAGATGGAGCACTGCCACGAAGGCGGCACATCGCAAGGCCGGGACGCCGCCCGGCAGGACCTCACGGTGATGGTCTGCATGCGGCTGTCAGCGGCTGATCTTCATCGTGGTGTCAGTGGAAAGACCGGCATGGGCAGGTAAGAGGGACTGATGCTCTCTGCCGATCAAGCGTGTCACTGGTGACGAAAGCCCGGGTCAACTTTGCGCAGATCATCACCGGGCGGTCGCCACAGTCTGTGCTGCTCTCGCAGAGAGCGGGGGGCAGATGACACCCCGCGCGCGCATGGCCATCGCTTCGGGCCGTGCCCGGTCGCGGCGGCTGACAGGATGAGTGGCTGACGTGGACTGACCGTGATGCGTCACTGACCCGGTTCGGAGGAGGTACAAGGGTGGGCAAGGCCAGTAGGAAGCGCCGGGAGGCACGGCAGCAGCAGGCCGGGAAACGGCAGGGCAATCCGGGATCGAAGCTGTACCGCGAAATTCCGCGGCCGGTCATCGAGGCATGCGAAGACGTGCTCACCGCCTACACCAGCGGCCGGGCCCTCGCTCGTGATCTCGGGCTCCTGAACGACTGGCCCGCGATGATCTACGCTGAGGCCGCCGCTCTCGAAGCTGTGGACATCCTGACTGCCAGCTGCGGCCACAGTGGGGACCTGCTGTTCGCCGAACTCCTCGACGATCCCACGTTCGCCCGCCTCGCCCCGGCCATGCTCCCCCTCCTTCGGTTCCTCCGCGGCCGCAGAGCAGGCCAGAACCCGACCCTCCTCCTGGACCCGGACACCCCGGCTCCGGCGCTCACACTTCTGCTCCTGGCGGGGCAAGCCCTGCTGTCCGCCTCAGACGGCCGGCCGGGTACTCCTGCGGCGGAAACCACGCTGCGCGAATGCCTGCGCCGCCTGGCTGACAGCCCCCTCGACGGCCGTACCTCTGTCGGTGACCTGGCTTTCGGCCTGACCGAACGGGAACAAGAGCAGGCTGACGACGAGGTGTTCATCCGCGATCAGGCCCGCAGGATTTGCAGCGAGACCTTGCCCGTACGCCGCGTGCTGGCTCCCGCAGACCGTCCGGCCCTCCTCGTGCTGGACCTGACTACTCGCCCGGACACCGAGGATCTGCTGCGTATCCTCGACACCGAAATGCCAGCTGACGGAGCCGACACCGTCACCCGCTGGCGGGCCCTCGCCGGGGGGAACGTCATCCGCCTGGACGTCGAATGGCTTGAGCCGGTCCGTTCCTCGCTTGCAGTGCTCCTGGACGCTGACGAGCACCGGACCGTGCTAGAGAAGATAGCAGCGGAGGGACGCGTCGACCTGACGGCCACCGACCCGGCGGACAGTCTCGACAGCCTTTTCGCCCTCACCCGGGTTACCACCAGTGGGGAGTCCCTGTCCGATGTGCTCAGCCGAGCAGGAATCCACCGCGCCTGATGTCTCGTTCGCCGACCGGGCGACGGCACCGCGGCGGACCGGGTGAGCCCGGGAAGGGTGGACGGTGTCCGGGCGTCTGGACACTGATGGTGTGCATGTGGCTGCCAGCGACTGATCGTCATTGGGAAGTTCTTTAACCTGGCGGCTGCCCTGGTCGGTATGATTCCAGGTGCTGTCACGCATACCCAATGCTTCGGCACGTCCCTGCGGGCAGAGAGCATGGCTGATCGGGACTGCACACGCTGCTGCGGCGTGTGTCGGCCGCACCTCAGCGCGATGCTCACTTTTCAGCTCTTCCTTCCAACCGCTGCAGGGCGATAAGGGTCTTCTCGCGGCGGACGGTTTTGCCCACGTCATAGCGGGGTGCCCGGTGTCTGTTCGCGGTGCCGGGCGGTCGTCCGGGGCCGGGCCCGTGGGGGCCTCGTTGGGCCGGTATGGGTGCGGAGATTGAGCGGGTGCGGGCGAAGTTGAGGAGCACGTACGGTCGGTGCGGTCACGGCCTCGGGGCGCATGACAAACCTGACCCTGAGCGGGGTGTGGGGCACTGGCCGCCGCAGGCGTGTTACGTGAAGCGGGGCTGCGCGTGCGTCGTGTTCATTCCGGCTGACGAGTGCTGCGAGCCGAAGGTCAGGGACGTGCTGATGCGGCGCTTGGCCATCCGAGTGCCCTGACGGTGTGGGTGCGCGGGTTCCCGGCTTCGTGAGGTGAATCTGTGGGGCGTGAGCATCCGTAGCGAGCACCCGGTGGGTCCGGACCAGGTCTATGCGGCACTGGTGGCGATGGGAGCCGCGCCCGTACTCGATCCGGAGTTGCGGCCGCAGGGGCCGCAAGACGAGGACCGCCGACGAGGGGCTTGAGCGAAACGGTGCACGGAAGTGGTGAGCCGATGGCGGCTGGTGCTACTGGTCGGTCTGCGGCCTGAACTGGAGCTGCTGTTGGGCATCTTCTCGCAGGTGCTGCTTTACGTGTTCCGGTACAGGCTCGCCGTTACGGGCGGCGCGAAGCATGTCCACGGTATCGTTGCGTAGCCGTTCCAACTTTGCGCGAGTGTGGCACCAGTCGGCGATGACCTGCTCGGCCCCCACAGGAGTTAAGCGGCCGCCACTGGTCTCGACGAGCGCTGCAACCGCAGCGTCGATGGACATTTCCTCGGCATCGACCGCGCGGCCGTAAAACTCAATGTCATCGATAAGTGCCACAGTTCATTCTCCTACAGGTGTGCCCGTGAGGTCATGTGCTGTCAGGGATACGCGTTCCCAAGGCGGGACGATCGCGTTCTGTCGGCCACTGGTCTACCGCCTCTGAACTGCTAGGAATGACTTCCGTGCAAGCCCCGCCGACGATTGCTCGGTGTCCTGCTGGCCAAGACCGAGTTGGAGGTCACGGCCGCGACCCGGTTGGGGAGCGACCGGGACGAAGCTGAAGTGCTGCTGGGCTGGACCGAGCAGGTGGGACCGGACTCCGGTCTGTCGGCCAATGTGCTGGTCAACCGTCTGCAGCGCACGGGGGTGCAGCTCATGGGGCTCGATGAGGAGGAGACTCCTGTGGGCCGGATGGCATCGTCCATGGCCGTGGTGGCCGCGGCTGACACGTTCAGCGCGCACCTTCATGTCCAGGACGGTGACGTGGAAGGCGTCCGGCGAGCGCTCGGCCGGGCTGAGGCGGCCGTGATCGAGGTCCAGCAGAGGATGCACGACCTCCGCGTCATCATCGGCGACGCGGAGGAAGAGGAGAGGTAAGGGAACCAGTCAGACGTCGGCCGTCACTGATTTCCTCGGCCAGCTCGGGGTCGCCTAGCCGCTGGTCTGTGCCGCTGATCCGCATGGCGCCCCCTCCGACGGGTACATCACGGGCAGGTCCACTCAGCGAGGTGTCGGCGTTTGAACACCGACAGGGCTCACCGGCACCGACCCCCTCGCCATCCGGGCCGCCTCGACACACTCGCCGAGGCCCTCACCCGCACCTGAGCCAGGGCGGGTTTCGGACTTCATCCTCACGTTGGCCGGCTTCTCCCACGACGTGGCTAACTGGCTGCGCCCTCGTGGAGTAGGGGGGCGTCGGCGGGCCGGAACTTGGCCAGGCACAGCCCGCACAGCAGCGGCCCTTGCTCGAAGAAGAACGGGGTGACCTGCTGGCGGCGAGGGACAGGGGTGCACTCGCAGACGATTGCGAAGCGGGTGCCGGAGCGGCCACCGCGCGGTGGGGCGACGGCCTGGACGGTGGCCTGGAGCTGGACGGCGGCCGCGGCGTCGAGCGCTGCGATCAAACCTATGCGGCCGGACTGCAGCGCACCGCACACCGGTGGAGCACGAGCGGCGCGGTCCGGGTCCGTATGGTCACCGGCACGCTCGCCGACTACGACGCCTACACCCAGCACAGCGGCGAGGACCCCGGCGATCCGGAAACCCGCACCCGCTACGCCTCGTGGCGCGCCCGCGAGTTCGGGCAGGAGACGCTGTTCTGGCCACCTGCACGTAATGGCACATGTTGGTGTGAATCGGGCCGAAAATACAAAAAATGCTGCGGGGAACCCGTGCGGAACTGACCGGCCCGCCGCCACCGACCTCAAAGGGCTCGCCAATCGAGACAGGCAGTGTGCCGCGGCCGCCCGGAAGACGGGATGATGGTGTGCATGTGGCTGTCAGCGACTGATCGTCATCGGGGTGTCAGTGGAAAGATCGGCATGAGCAGGGAAGGGGGACTGACGCCTGCGCTCCCACTCCCATGCGGGCGCGGGCGTTGAGCGCCGCCTAGCTGATCACGAAGGGAATCAGGGCCACTTCCACATCCCACGGCGTCGACGAGGGGGACCTCAGCACGAACTTGTACTGGCGACTGTCGTCATCGGGAACGGCGGCGGAAACGCAGCGGGGGTGCTCGGACAGCACCTGAGCAGCCTTTGCCACGATCTCCTCCGGCCGGGCCGCGCGGATGAACAGCGGAAGCACCGCGAAGCGGTCGTAGCGAGTCAGGTAGCCGAAGAGCTGGTCGACGGCGTCGGGGAACCTCTTGGAGCCGGGCCAGATCTTGCACTCACCCACCAGGACGTTGCGGTCCCCGATCCGCAGCAGAAGATCGGTCTTGCCCGCACCATTCAGGCTCTCCGCAGTGCAGCGACCCGCGAACGCTGCGCCGAGCGCGACCAGGAGGACGTCGCGGATGGCCTCCTCGCCTTTGTCGCGGGTGACGGAGGGGAGGCGTTCTATCTGATTGCGGGCATGTCGCAGCACACCGAGAGCTTCGGCGTAGAGCTGGTCGTCGGCCATCTCGTGGTCGGGCCGACTCTCTCCAGCCTTTTGGATGCGCAGGCCCTCGGTGATCTGGTAGCCGTCGTATTCGAACTCGCGGCGGACCCCTTCGAGTCTCTTCGCCCACCGTTGCTGGGGCGTCTCGCCCTCGGGGCTGTAGGAATTCTCCACCACGGTGCGGTAGGCGCGGAGCATCCTCTCGAACACGCCCAAGGCGCGGGCGACCTGTTCGGGATCGCTCCAGGTGATGTGGTCGGCGTAGGAGGAGAAGAGGTTCTTGCCCTGGGCGCCAGAGGTGTCCTTCGGGGGACCGGGGGTGAAGCCGCTGCCGTCCCCGCAGGGTTGGAGGCGGGAGGGGCCGAGCTGGGCGCTGATCTCCCGCATGCAGGTGCGGGTCGGGCCACTGACTAGGTCTGTTGCCATAAGGGTTGAGGTTAGCGACCTCGTGGTGGGTCGTGTCCGGTTTCCGTCCAGGAGCCAGGCAGCCTTCTCGGGCTAGCCGTTGCCGGTCAGCAGCCACTAGTGCAAGGGCCGAAGCCATCGTCATCGTCGACTTCGTCCTTCAGGGCCGGGCATCGGCCGGAGCGACCTGCTGGAGTTCGAGGAGCTGGACTTCGAGTGCGGGGCCGTCGTCAGGACGACGCCGTACGCAGGCTGTCCGTGCCGGCGGGACCCGCCGTGCAGAGGCCATCCAGCCGGACCTGGAGTTAAGCGCGGCAACGATCTCCTCGTTGGTCGGGTGCCGGGCGTCGGGAAGCCAGAGCACGATCATCTGCGCACGCCTGCGCGCCAGGTCCCACCACAGCGCCGGGGGATCGGCCAGTTCCATCACCACGTGCACAGCCCCTTCGTGCTCGTGGCCCGGCTTGTCGAGCGTCAGGACAACGTCGCCGCTGATGTCGTCCCGCCAGAAACTCCACGGCCCGGTGGTCGGCGCCTCGGAGGTAAGCGGCGTGAGCGAGGTGTACTGGGGGAACGCGTCGATCTCGTCTTGCCCGGTGATGACTCGCGTGAAAGTGGCCAGGCGGTTCGCATGAAAGTGTCCAGACCACCCTGTGGTCAGCAGAGTTGCGCTGCCGCGAGGACCGGTAGCAGGCCAGCGGGGCGGCGGTCAGGCGGCTGTGGGGAGACCAGCACGGTGCGGATACCCAGCGGCTCACCCCCGGAATCTGCGCGCGGACTGTCGCCGACCATCAAGGTCCTGGCCGGGTCGACGCCCAGGCGCTCGCAGGCTATGGCGAACAATGCCGGATCCGGCTTGCGGACACCCTCCTCGTAGGAGCACACGACTGTGCCCAGGTACGGAAGCAGCCCGGCGGAATCGAGCGGCACACGGATGTCCCATCCGATGTTGCTCACGACGCCGCAGGCCACCCCGGCTGTGGTCAGCCGCTTCAGGACATGGACCGCATCCGGGTACCGCTGCCACCCATCGGCAGCCATGTGCCGACGGTAGAGGGCCTGCGCTGCCTGGGGCCACGGAAGCCCGGCCCGCTCCAGGAGACCCCGATAGACAGCCTCATGGATCTCCGGACCCAGCGCGCGGTGCCGCCACGCTGCGAGCTGGTCCGGCGTCAGATCACGGCGTGGCGTCGCCGGACCAGGGAAACCTGCGTGGGCGGCCTTCGCCGCCCACGCGGCCTGCTCTTCCGCCCTCACCCGTACTCCGGCCTCGGCCAAGCCCCTCGCCAACCAACGGCCCGCCGGCTCGGGGGCCATGAGCGTCCAGGCGAAGTCCCACAGGACCGCCGCCACCATCTTCGCCACTTGGCCAGCCTAATCGTCGAAGCTGTACAGGCCCTGACCCATCTCGCCCGGGCCCGCAACGTCGCGGTGCTGGTCGTCCTGGACACCGACGACGGCGACCTGCTCGCGCACTCGACGCCGACGTGACCGTGACCTTGACCAACACGTGGGGAGGCCGACGCGCCCAGATCGCGGAGCGGGACCTGGGAGAGGTGGCCGAGGCGGGATACGAGGCCGACCTCGCCCGTGCCCGGCTGACCGACCTGCCCCCGCCCCCGTTCAGCCCCTCCCGTGCGTACGGGGACGAGGAGGGCAGGCAGGCGATGGCCCGCCTCGTGGAAGCGGCCTGCCGTTGTCGCGGTTCGGAATCCCCGCGAGTACGCATTGGCCCGAACTCGCCGGTTTCCTGAGCCTGTTCGCCCGGGACGCCGCCGTCCTCCTCGCGGGGGCACAGGGGCGTTGCGTGCCCGCCGCCGCGCCGGCAACGGCGACCACCTGAGCAGGAAGCCGAGCTCAGCTCCAGAGCGCCGGGCACGCAAGGCACCCGCGAGACGGCCCAGCGGCGGCCAGGCCCATGCCGCGCCCCGCAAGTGCTAGGCATGCGTGCAGCTGCCGGACGGCGGCTCCGATCCGGGCCGTGCGGGCCTGCGCCACAGATCGGCGGCCGCACTCCGCCGGATGGCTGTGGTCTCAGATTCCGCGTTGCGCGCGTTGGACGACCAAGGCGTCCCATTCCTCGCGCGAGATCACCCGGTCGCCTTCTTTGAGGAAAATGTACCGTTCGCCGCATTCCAGTTTGATCAGTTCGCCGCTGTCGACAGTGATCTGCTCGCCGGGGGCTCCGGGGTGGGTGTGCTTGGCGGCGAGGTCGCGTACGACCGCGACCGGCACGAAAATGCGGGCGATGAACTCGTGGTCCACGGTGAAGACCAGGGGTTCGGCGTGAGCCCCGGGCACAGTGCACTGCGCCGCGTGTTCCTGCTCCGCGGCGCTGACCAGTTCCCCGAGTCTGGTGGTGTAGGTGGCGCGGATCTCCGCGTAATCCGGTGCCTCGTCGGATGTGAACGGGTCATCGAAATCCATCATGGCTCTCCCAAAGGTCGATAGGGCATGGCGATGCCCGGCCGCGTGAATGCGGCGGGACCCCTTGGGGGACGATGAGGGCGGAGCCATCAGGCACCCGCAGTGTGATCACCGTAGCAGTGACGGCACACGCCGGACCCGGGTTCCAAGACATCGGCGCGCCGCGACCTGCCCGCCCCTGATGGTGTGCATGTGGCTGTCAGCGACTGATCGTCATCGGGGTGTCAGTGAAAAAACGGCATGAGCAGGGAAGGGGGACTGACGCTTTCTGCCGATCACGCCGCTCACCGGTGACGAACGCCCGGGCCAACATTGCGCAGCCCATCATTGACAGCACCGGATACCGCAGGCTAAGCGGCTCGGGCACACGCCCCGTACGGCGACTCCTCGACCGGGGCGAGCACGCGGCGAGTCGTACGGCCGCGGGCGCCAGAAGTGATTCAACGCGACGGCGCGAGTTGCACCGAATGCAACTTCCCTCAGGGCTGCGGCAGTGCGTGCGTCAGCGCGGTGATCAGGCCGTGATGGGCCGCCTCGACTCCCCCCGGAGCGCAGCCCGTGCAGAAGGTGTGGCCGCTGCGGGTGACGACCAACCCCCAGGCTTGAGCTGCGTGGACGCTGTCTCCGTGACTCTCCGGTGCGTGCACGATGATGCCTTCGACCGGCTGGAAGAAGGCGGCGCCTGAGATCCGGTCGGCCAGTTGGGCGGAAGAGGTGAACTGCCAGTTGTTTCCGTCGGTATACGGGCTGCCGAGGCCCTGGCTCGGCAGCCGCTCCAACAGCGCTGACGTGCCGGAGAAGTCCTCCAGCGTGAGCGTGATCGCCCACAGCCGTGCCGCGTCCTGCTCCGCAGGCGACCACACGGGGTCCAACATGTCGTGGGCGTCGTTCAGGTCGTGTTCGACCTGGTAGCGCACAGCGGCAGAGTCCACGAGCCGCCCGTTCTGCTCGACAATCAGAGCCTGCTGCTCCGCCCGGGCCCTCTTCCGCGTCATGTAATCCAGTTGCTGTGGGCGCAGCAGGATGGCGGCTTCTGCTGGTTCCTCCTCTACGTCGCCGGAGTTGTCGCAGTGGCGCCGCCATGCGGCCTCCCGCTCGACGATGCCGGTCGCCAGGTCGGCCAGCGCCGCACGCTCCGCCTCATCCGCGCCGAAAGGCGGCGGGTCTTCGCGGGCAGGAAGCCCGCCGGCCACGGCATCGACCACCCAGCCAGGAGGTGATGGCAGCCTCGGCCCGAGATTGGTGAACGGCGTGAACCATGCCTCGGGGCGAAGGTCATCGCTGCCGTGAATGCCATTGGTAGAGGGCTGCAGGCTGTAGGTCGCATCCGGGTCGTAGGCCATCAACGCCGGACTGTTCCAGGCGATGGCCCTCAGCGCCCTACCGATCCGAAGGTCCGCAGTATGAGGTGACCAGTCTTCGCCAAGCCCTACGGATTCCGCAGCCTCGGATTCGTCCATGTCGTCTATCAGCTCGGGAGCCGCGGTCACCGCGAGAGCGAGCGCCACTGTCGAGGCGTGGCAGATCGGGACGAATTCGGTATCGGCTCGAAGCTGCTGGGCCACCTGCTCAAGAACCCCGGCGAACCGCAGCCGCCAGGCGGCGTCCATCCCGTCGCACACCCGCGGCAGCCGCAGAAGCACACCGTCCCGCTCGTCGGCGTAGTAGGCGTAGGGCTGGTCTCCGAGGTGCACGGCGGCCGTGTACAGATCCCACGCCAGCTGCTGTGCCGCCACCGAAGCCAGTGCCCGCAGGTCCGCGACGAGCGCCGGCCCCAGTTCAGGACCCTCTGCCGGCCTCTGCGGGTGGGCGCACTCGCGCGCCCGGCGATCGTCCCTCGCCCAGCCGCCGACCTTCGCCAGGACGTCCAGCACCATCTCCCGCACGGGGCGAGCGGCATTCACCTCTCGGACCAGATTCGCCGCGAGCCCCCGCACCGCGTCCTCATCGAGGTAGGAGCGCAGGGCCCACGATTCGCTGATATGCAGTGCGGCCGCCACCACCCGGACCTGGTGGCGTAGCACGTGACCGGCCTGCCCGGGAACAAGGTCGACCCCACGTCGGCGGCACTCGTCTTCCAAGAGGCCAGCCAGGCGCTGGACACGGGACACGCTGGGAGTCACGTCGGCACTCTATCTGTGCCGCTGCGGCCTTTCCGGCCAGGCCCGGGAGGCCGGCGGGGTTCTTCAGGCGCTGTCGCGAGGGCGACGTGGCGCGCCTCAGATCTCCGAGGGGAATGTCCAAGGCATGGGAGAGCGCGTGCCAGGTGGTGATGTACCCGGTGGAACGCCCCTGCTCGAGAGCAACCACACTGCTGCGGGACACACCGCTGCGGCTCGCGAGAGCGTCCAAAGTCCAACCGCGAGCCCTTCGTTGCCGCACCAGCTCGACGCGCAGAGCATCAAGATCGGGGGCACTGGGACCGCAACAGGGCGCTTCATCTGACCCGACGGGTGTTATGCCGTCCTCGTCGGTCACGCTTTCGCTCCCGAGCGCCACGATTCCGCCGTCCTCGCCATGCTTCCCGAAACCAGCCCTGGACCAGACCGCCAGGCATAACCCCGATGTACAACGCCGCGCAGGGGCATAAGGACACGGCCGGATGGCGACGAGATGCGGGGAGCGCCGGGGTGCTTCTGGGCCAGCTCCGGCCCGACTCGGTCGGCAGCTCACTCGGGCGCGGTGGCGGTGGCTTCCCCGTGGTGAGCGGAGCGCTGCCGCTTGACCCAGTGCGGATCGCGGACGAGTGCCGTTGCTCACCTCCCGACCATCCGCCCGAAGGCGGCCTGCTCGCCGAGAGAGGGGGCCAGGGAGTCGAGGGAATCAGCGCCCGGGCAAGACCAACGCGTCACACCGCCGTGACTTTCGGTGCGTTGATCCTCCCATGCCGCGGAGCAACAACGACAAGGTCCCCTGTCACTATGTGCGACAGGGAACTTGGCCCTTTGCCGTCCTGGAAGACGATGCCCCGGTCAGCGCACACCGCTGCCAGGAACTGGCTCAAAACCTTGCCCACGCCATGGCGAAGGCCGGCCACAGACTCAGGCCGCTGGCCAACAGCTCGGGCGTCCACCACACGACAATCGCCCGTCTGCTGCAGGGGAAGGTGCTGCCGGATATCGGCACCCTCGCGCGACTTGAGGATGCCTTGGACCACCGGCTGTGGCCGATGCCGCACGACAGACACCGACCGACCGCTGAACGCCCCGCCGCGGGACAAAGGGCTGCCGCCAGCAGTGGAACGGATGCGATGGTGGGACTTCACCCTGATGACCTTCAGCGTCTTCCGGATGCCGAGTACATCGCTTTCCTTAACGCCCTGGGCAGCGCCTTCCAGGCTCTGACCAAGGACCCCAGGAGCTGCCTCGCCCGTGCCCGCAGTGTTCTCGGGGGAGGCGTAAAGCCGTGAGGGCGGGACTCCCATCACGCTGTGCGCAGGATCTTGAACCCGGCTCGCAGGACCGCCCGCTGCTCCTCGGGAACCACCCGTGGCGGGATCGGGGAGACAGACGTTGCCCCTGGCAGAGGGTGAAGCCGCCCTTCTTCCAGGCTGCGGCGATGCTTCGGGCACAGGGCTTCACCCGTGGCGACGTCACCCAGCCCGCTCCCCGGGGGCGGCAAACAGCTAATTGCCCCTGGAAACCGGACCTTCCAGGGCCTGCGGCCGTGATCCGCTGAGGTCCTCGACCACCGCCGGGTGAACAACGCCAATCCGCCTCCTGCCAGCGCCATGCCGCTACTAGCGTCGTTTCCATGACTGGTTCTTCTGCGCACGGCGACAACACGTCACCGTATGACACGTTCCTCGCCAGGCTCGGCCGTAAGGCGTCCGCGGCCGAGTGTGAGCAGTGGGCGCGCGACCACGACAGCGACCTGGACGTCCCCCGTGCCCTGATCCACGCCGGATGGGAGCGATCGCAGGCGGGCGCCCACGCGCAGGCACTCGCGCTGTTGCGCCGCGCCCTGGAACGTGGCGGAGAGCAAACCCGCAACGCCCAGGTCGGCATCATCGAGCAGCTGTACACGCTGGGCCGCACCAGCGAGGGCCACACGGCGCGGGACGCGCTGCGCGCCGAGCTGGATGCCGCGACACCCCCGGATCTGTGGATCTACAACGAGATGGTGGAGCTGCTGTCGGAGGTGACCGACGCGCAGCCACAGGCAGCACTGGAGTGGTGTGAGGCCGCCCTGGCGCGCGCCGAGGCCGAGGAGTGCGGCGAGGACGCTGCCGACCACCGGCAGGGTCTGCTGATCAATCGCAGCGTGGTCCGTGAACAGCTCGGTCTCGAACCCGACGAGCTGGACCAGGCCGTCGAGGCCGAAGCGGACAGGGATGCGCTGGAGGTCCTCGGCCAGCTCCGGGACAGGCTGGACGCCCCGCTCTCCGACGACGGGCCGGTTGACGGTGTGGTGCTGCGTTGGACACGCGTGGACTTTCCCATGGCCCGTCGGCGCTGGCCGGAGACAACGGTCGAATATGGGGACGACTACGAAACCTACGCAGCCAAACTGCAGCGCACCGCACAGAGGTGGAGTACAAGCGGCGCAGTCCGGGTCCGTATGGTCACCAGCACCCTCGCCGACTACGACGCCTACGTCCAGCACAGCGGCGAGAACCCCGGCGATCCGGAAACCCGCATCCGCTACGCCTCGTGGCGCGCCCGCGAGTTCGAGCAGGAGACGCTGTTCTGGCCACCTGCACGTAATGGACCGTGCTGGTGTGAATCGGGGCGAAAATACAAAAAATGTTGCGGGGACCCCGCACGGAACTGACCGCGCACGTCCAGAAGAACCGCGCGGGCGCGGCTGGGGCGGTATTCGCCGAGCATGCCCAGGGCCGTCCGGCGCAGCCGGGCGGCCAGGGTCCGTGATTCCCGGGCGCGGCTGAAGAGGTCGAGCTGGTTGTCCCGGATACTCGTGCTCAGGCGGTCACCCAACTCCTCGGTGCTGGAACGGAAATCGGCCTCGGACGGATACCGCAGCGCGCTCGCCAGGACGCTGGGCCACTGCTTGTCCTCGCAGCTGTGATGGCCAGCCTCTTCCGCTGTGAGCCGCTCTGCGGAGGGGACGATGAACACCACGACCCGCTGGCGTACCGGGGCATCCAGTCTGCGCTTGGTGATGGTCTCCAGCACGGGCATGAACGGGGCGTTGTTCAGGACGCCGCCGTCCATGACGCAACTGGCACGGTTGTTGTGGACGAGTCTGGGCAGGTGTCGGCGTACTCGCGAAAGTGCTCAGGTAGGTACGGATGAATGTGCTCAGCCGGATGTTCGTCTGTGGGCTCGCGAGAGGTGGGCGCGTGCGACGATCGTGGTGTGGAGAGTTCTGATCCTTCGTTCCGTCGGCGCCTGTTGATCGAGTCGCTGACCGTGTTGGCGGCCGACGCCGAGGCCCAGGTGGCCTGGCTGGTGAGGCATGCGGTGATGACGGACGAAATCGCCCTGGACTTCGATCACGCATTCCGCATGGCCTGGTCCTTGGTGGAGGAGGGGCAAGTCGATCGCGGAGTCATGGCTGACCTGCAGGAGCTCGACGCGATCATCAGTGGTATGAGCGGCGGGGACAACGCTGATCGATGGACAAGGCATGCGCTGTCCACCGATGAGGGGTGGGCCCTGGCCCGGCGGTTGGCCCGCCGGGTTCTCGTTGAGGAGCTGGGTGAGTGGCAGCAGCCCCTTCCGGAGATCACGGTTATCCGGTGAAAGGCTCCGTGTTCCTGCTGGTCAGGCCGCTTGGGTGTCTCGTTCGATGGCGGCGAGGCGGGTTTTGAGCCGGTAGCCGGGGCCGTTGATCGAGATCACGTCGCAGTGGTGGAGAAGCCGGTCGAGGATCGCAGTGGCGAGCACTTCGTCGCTGAAGACCTGGCCCCATTCATCTGAAGGTCTTGTTCGAGGTCAGGATGATCGAGCCCTTCTCATGGCGCTTGGAGATCACCTGGAAGACGTGGTTTGCCTCGGCTCGTTCCAAGGGCTGGTAGCCGACCTCGTCCACCACCAGGACGCTCGGGCGGAGGTAGGTGCCGAGTTTGCTGGTCAGGCGGCCTGCGGCTTCGGTGGCCGTGAGGTTGCGGACCATGTCGTCGAGGCTGGTGAAGTAGATCGAGTAGCCGGCCCGACATGCCGCGACGGCGAGGGCGACGGCGATGTGGGTCTTGCCGACTCCGGGCGGGCCGAGCAGGGCGGCGTTCGCTTTGGCCTCGACAAACGACAGGGTGGCCAAGTCCTTGACCCTGCGTGGGTCGAGGTCGGGCTGGAAGGAGAAGTCGTAGTCGTCCAGCGTCTTGTGGTGCGGGAGTTTCGACAGCCGCAGGCCCTGGCGGAAGCGACGGTCGTCGCGGACGGCCAGTTCTCGGAAAGTACGAGGTCGAGGAAGTCGAGGTAGCCCATTTTGGCTTCGTCAGCCCGCTGAGCGTGATTGAGAGCCTTAGCCAAGTGGGGAGGCCGAGTTTCGCGGCCGTGGTGCGGATGCGGTTGCCGGTCAGCTCGCTCAAAGCAGTTCCTTCGTCGCTTGGTCGGTGAAGGGGCGGGTGCCGGTCAGTTCGTCATAGACCGACAGCGGGCGTCGGCCGGGGAGCGTCCCATCGCACCAGATGACCGCCTCCCGAGCGCGTATACGACCCTGACGACAGGTGGGTCGGTGTTGTGCGATGCGCTCCTGGCCAACCGCCACAGCCGCCCCTGCGCCGTGCGGATTCCGCGCACGCCGTCGTCCCACCCTGTACTGACAACCCAGGGACGGCGAACGGCGGCCGTCATCGGCCAGGTGCACCTCTGCTCTCGTGCTGTTTCCTGGGCCGGGCGCCGGGCGGCAGGGGCCCGGGCCGGTAGGAGGCGTGGACACCGGCCACTGCCTGCTGCCAGGCGGCCCGGGCGGCTGGGTCATCGCCCGACTGCCGGGCCATGCGCCAGTAGTGCGGGTGCGGCAACCCGGTGCCGGTGGTGATCAGGGCGGCCAGGGGCCGCGAAGAGCGGGAGCGGGCGGACGCGGCCTCAAGGGCTCGGAACTGCCGCTCCTCGCTGAGCTCGTCCAGCCCTTTGACCTGCGCGCACAGCTGATCCCAGGGGAGGGTCTTGCCGAGCCGGGCTGCGTGTTCGAGAACGTCGCGCGCGGCGTCGGCCACCAGGTCGGGATCGGTGGGCCGTACGGACGCAATGCCCTCGCGGCGCGCGGGTTTCGGTGTGCGCTGCACCGCGGCCGCGGCCTGGGGCGGCGATGACACCGGCGCCGCCGTCGCTTTCCCGGGCTCCGACGCGCTCTGCGGGGCGCTGTTCTTCCAGGCGGTGATCTTTCTGCGCTGTCCTCCGGTCAGCCAGGGCTCGGCCTGGCGGGCTTTCTCCGCCAGGCGGGCGACCAAGCGTT
>NZ_RIBZ01000102.1:0-28039 GCF_003721215.1 Streptomyces botrytidirepellens | reverse complement strand
GGGTGCTGACCCTGGCCGCCCGGGTCGGCGCGCTGGACGGCGCCGAGCCCGCCGTCGCCCCCGCCGACCGGCCCGGGCCGATCGACGGCGACGCGCTCGCCCGCGAGATCGCCCGGCGGTCCTTCGTGCTGCTGCGCAACGATACGGAGGCGTTGCCGCTCAGCCCGGGCGGGCCCTCCGGCATCCGGTCCCTGGCGCTCATCGGCGCCGCCGCGCGGGACGCCCGGGTGCTCGGCGGCGGCTCGGCGCTGGTCTTCCCCGACCATGTGGTCTCCCCGCTGGACGGGCTGCGCGCCGCGCTGCCCGCCGACGTCCCGCTGACCTACGCCGTGGGCGCCGACCCCACCGACGAACTCGCCCCCGCCGGGCAGGACTTCGCGCTGCGCGCCGTCGTCCGGGCCGAGGACGGGCGGGTACTGGGCGAGTCCCGGCTGCCCAGCGGTCAGGTGCAGTGGCTCGGCGACTTCCCCGAGGGGGTCGCGTACGAGGAGCTGCACACCGTCGAGGTCACCGGCACCTTCACCCCGCGCGAGAGCGGGGCGCACTCCTTCGGCACCCGGGGGCTGGGCGGCTTCCGGCTCGTCGTGGGCGGTGAGGTGCTCTTCGACGGGCACCAGGCGATGGACGAGACCGACGACCCGTTCGAGGCGTTCTTCGGGTCGCCCGTGCCGCGCGGGCGGGCGGAGCTGACCGCGGGCGAACCCGTCGAGGTCAGCCTCACCAGCACGGTCGCCAAGACGGCGGAGGCGAACTGGCAGGCCGTCTGCTTCAGCCTGGTGCACCGCGCCCCGGAGCGCGATCCGGAGGAGCTGATCGAGGAGGCCGTCGCCGCGGCCACCGCCGCCGACGCCGCCGTGGTCGTGGTCGCGACCACGGAGAGCGTCGAGAGCGAGGGCTTCGACCGTACGGACCTGCGGCTGCCAGGGCGCCAGGACGAGCTGGTGCGCCGCGTCGCCGCCACCGGCACCCCGACCGTCGTGGTCGTCAACGCGGGCTCACCCGTGGAGATGCCGTGGCGTGAGGACGTCGCGGCGGTCCTCCTCAGCTGGTTCCCGGGCCAGGAAGCGGGCGCCGCCCTCGCGGACGTCCTCCTCGGGGCCGAGGAGCCGGGCGGCCGCCTCCCGACGACCTGGCCGGTCCGGCTGACGGACGCCCCGGTGAGCCAGGTGGCACCCAGCGATGGTCAACTCTCCTACGACGAGGGCGTCTTCATCGGCTACCGGGCGTGGGAGCGGCAGGAGGGGGCCGCTCCGGCGTACTGGTTCGGGCACGGGCTCGGGTACACCGACTGGGCGTACGAGGCGGTGGACTTCACCCCCGCGGGGGACTCCGCGGGCGGCTCGGCGGACGGCTCGGCGGGCGAGCTGGGCACGATCACGGTCCGGGTGCGGAACGTGGGCTCCCGGCCCGGCCGGGAGGTGGTCCAGCTCTATCTGGCCCCGCAGGCCGACTCCGCCGCCACCGCGGAGGACCGCCCCGCCCGGTGCCTGGCGGGCTTCGCGGCCGCTGAGGCGGGCCCGGGGGAGACGGCGGAGGTGGCGATCCCGGTGCGGCGCCGCGCGGCGGAGATCTGGGACGAGGAGGCGGACGCCTGGCGCCTGGTCCCCGGCGCGTACACGGCGGAGGCGGGCCGCAGCGTGGCCGACCTGCGCCTCACGGCAGCGGTGGTGGTGTCCTGAGAGAGGTCAGGGGCTGGTGATGCGGCGGTAGGCCATCGCGGCCAGCCGCTGCTGACCCGCCTTGCTGGGGTGGAACCAGTCCCACTTGCTCAACTCGCGCTCCGTGAAGCGGTACTTGTGCACCGCGTCGTCGTAGCGGCACAGCGGGTCCTTCCCGCAGACGTCCTTCAGCACCTGGTTGTAGTCGTCCACCTGGTCGTCCACCCGCTGCCGCCGCTCCGTCGAGGCCGCGTCCATCGCGTCGGAGTCCTTCAGCATCGACGGGCAGATGCCCAGCTTCCAGATCTGCCGCCCCAGCACGTTCTTCCGCCCCTGCGACCACAGCCGCTTCAGGTCCGGGACGCTCGCGACGTACACCTGCGCCTTCGGCACCTCGCGGCGCAGCCGGGTGAGCGCCGAGGTGAAGACGGAGCGGAACTCGTCGGTGGGGGTCATGTTGTCGACCGAGTTCCGGCAGGCGTCATTGGAGCCGATCATCACGGTCACCAGCTGCGGCTTGCGCGTCGCGGCCGCCTGCATCTGGCCGGGCAGATCGGCCATGACCGCGCCGGTCTTGGCGTAGTTCCAGCTGCGCGCGCCCGAGCGCAGCCGCTGGGCCAGGCTGTCCACATCGGTGCCGGTGGACCAGGAGACCCGGGGGCAGTCGGAGAGCACCGAGCAGGCGTCGAAGCCGCGGGTGATGGAGTCGCCCAGGGAGGCGATGGAGCTGGGGCGGGTGTTCCACGCGGGCCCCTCGGCATGCTTGCCGCCCCGGCTCGGCCCGCTCCGCGAGGGGTCCTCGGAGCTGCCGAAGCAGCCCGCCGAACTCATGACGGCGGCCGTCGTGAGCAGGACGACACCGGTGCGCATCGACGCGGTGGTTCGCTGTGCCCGGCGTGGTGCGCTGGCCCGCATGGCTGTTCCCCCTCCGACTGTTGGGTGATATCTATCCGGGACCGACGGTACGTCACTCCTGTGGCCGGTCCGCGCGGTACGTTTTTCTTGTGGCAGTTGGGCGGCAGCCCAGCACCGGGAAGAACATTGCGATACCGTCACATTACGTTGCGTCACATCCTGTCCCTTTTCTAGAGAATTCTGCCCGATAAATTTCACCGCAGGTAACCTCGGGACTGGTGCGAGGGTGATCATTAGGGCAGAATGACGTGTGCTGTCCCGGGCGTGACCGGTACGGGCACGAGGCCGCTGGGGAAGGCGCACCTCGAACCGCACAGGAGGCCCCGGTGACGACACGTGGAGTTCTGTATGTGCACTCCGCTCCGCGCGCGCTGTGCCCGCACGTCGAATGGGCCATCGCGGGCGTACTCGGTGTGCGCGTCACCCTCGACTGGATCAAGCAGCCCGCCGCCAACGGCACATGGCGCGCCGAGTTCTCCTGGCAGGGCGAGGTCGGCACGGCCTCCAAGCTGGCCTCCGCGCTGCGCGGCTGGCATCTGCTGCGCTTCGAGGCGACCGCCGAGCCCTGCGCCACTGCCGAGGGCGAGCGCTACAGCTCCACGCCCGACCTGGGCATCTTCCACGCCGTCACCGGCATGCACGGCGACATCCTGATCCCCGAGGACCGGCTGCGCGCCGCGCTGGCCCGCTCCGCCCGGGGCGAGGGCGATCTCCAGGCGGAGATCGCCAAGTTGCTCGGCAAGCCGTGGGACGACGAGCTGGAGCCGTTCCGCTACGCGGGTGAGGGCGCCCCCGTCCGCTGGCTGCACCAGGTCGTCTGACCGCCACGGCACCACCTAGCGTGACGGCATGACCGAACAACTCCCGGCAGCAACCTCCGTCGCGGTCCTCGGCACCGGCATCATGGGCTCCGGCATGGCCCGCAATCTCGCCCGCTCCGGGCTCGACGTCCGCGCGTGGAACCGGACCCGCGCCAAGGCCGAACCTCTCACCACCGACGGCGTACGCGTCACCGACACCCCCGCACAGGCCGTGGACGGCGCCGACGTCGTCCTGACGATCCTGCACGACGGCCCGGCCGCCCTGGAGACGATGCGCCAGGCCGCCCCGGCACTGCGCCCCGGCACGGTGTGGGCCCAGGCCACCACCGCGGGCCTCGACGGCCTCGACGCGCTCGCCGCGTTCGCCCGCGAGCAGGACCTGATCCTCCTCGACTCACCCGTCCTCGGCACCAAGCAGCCCGCCGAGAGCGGACAGCTCCTCGTCATCGCCGCCGGTCCGTCCTCCGCCCGCACCGCCGTGCGACCTGTGTTCGACGCGATCGGCAGCCGTACGGTCTGGGTCGGCGCATCCGGGGAGGAGGGCGCGGCCACCCGGCTCAAGCTCGTCGTCAACAGCTGGATCCTCGCCATCACCCACGGCACCGCCGAAGCGCTCGCCCTCGCCAAGGGGCTCGGCGTGGAGCCGCAGGGCTTCTTCGACGCCATCGCCGGCGGACCGCTGGACAACGGCTATCTGCACGCCAAGGCGGGCCAGTTGCTGGGCGGCAACCTCGAACCCAGCTTCGCGGCCAAGACCGCCGAGAAGGACGCCCGGCTGATCGTCGAGGCGGGGGAGCGGTCCGGCGTACGGATGGACCTGGCGGCCGCGGGCGCGGAGCGGTTCCGGCGGGCCGTCGGACAGGGCCACGGCGACGAGGACATGATCGCCTCGTACTTCGCCAGCTTCGACGGCACCGAAGGCACCCAGGGCTGATACGCCGAAGGGCGTGCCCCCGGCCGGGGGCACGCCCTTCACTCGTTCGGCTGCCTCACACGGTGCGGAAGGCCAGCACCACGTTGTGGCCGCCGAAGCCGAACGAGTCGTTCAGCGCCACGATCGGGCCCTCGCCCGGCAGCGGCCGCGCCTCGCCGCGCACGACGTCCGCGTCCACCTCCGGGTCCAGCTCGTCGAGGTTGATCGTCGGCGGGGCGAGCCGGTGGTGCAGCGCGAGCACGCTGGCCACGGTCTCCACGCCGCCGGTGCCGCCCAGCAGGTGTCCCGTCATGGACTTGGTGGCGGAGATCGCCATGTGGTCCACATCGTCGCCGAAGATCTTGCGCAGCGCCTTGATCTCGGCCACGTCGCCCTGCGGCGTCGAGGTCGCGTGCGCGTTGATGTGCGCGACCTCGGCGGGCTTCAGGTCGGTGCTCTCCAGCAGGTTCTGGAGCGCGTGCGCGATGCCGTTGCCGGACGGCTCCGGCTGGGTGATGTGGTGGGAGTCGGCCGAGATGCCCTGGCCGACGGCCTCCGCGTACACCCGGGCGCCGCGCGCGGCGGCGTGCTCCGCCGACTCCAGGACGATCACGCCCGAGCCCTCGCCCATCACGAAGCCGTTGCGGCTGACGTCGAAGGGACGCGAGGCGCCCTGCGGGTCGTCGTTGTTCTTGGACATCGCCATCATGTTGCCGAAGGCGACGATGGGCAGCGGGTGGATCGACGCCTCGGTGCCGCCCGCGACGACCACGTCGGCACGGCCGCTGCGGATCATCTCGATGGCGTAGCCGATGGCCTCGGCGCCGGACGCGCACGCGCTGACCGGGGTGTGGACACCGGCCCGGGCGCCGACCTCCAGGCCGACGTTGGCCGCCGGGCCGTTGGGCATCAGCATCGGCACGGTGTGCGGGGAGACCTTGCGGACGCCCTTCTCGCGCAGCACGTCGTACTGGTCGAGCAGGGTGGTCACGCCGCCGATACCGGAGGCCACGACCGCGCCCAGCCGGTCCGGGTCGACCGACGGGTCCTCGCCGGCCTTGCCGGTGAAGCCCGCGTCGGCCCATGCCTCACGGGCCGCGATCAGCGCGAACTGCGCCGACCGGTCGAGCTTGCGCGCCTGCGGGCGCGGCAGGACGGTGCCCGGGTCCACCGCGATGCTCGCGGCGATCCGGACCGGCAGCTCCGCTGCCCAGTCCTGCTCCAAGTGGCCGATGCCGGAGCGACCGGCGATCAGACCTTCCCAGGTCGATGAGGCGTCGCCACCCAGCGGCGTCGTGGCACCAACACCGGTGACGACCACGGTGTGATTGGTCGAGTTCACAGGAATTCTTCACTCCTACGTAGCAGGTGCTGGACCTCTGCCACCGCGTGGGTGGCGACAGACGCTCGGCTCAGCCCTGGTGCTTCAGGATGTAGTCGACGGCGTCGCCGACGGTCTTCAGGTTCTTGACGTCGTCGTCCGGGATCTTCACGTCGAAGCGCTCTTCGGCGGCGACGACGACCTCGACCATGGACAGCGAGTCGACGTCCAGGTCGTCGGTGAAGGACTTGTCCAGCGCGACGTCCTCGGCCGGGATACCGGCGATCTCGTTGACGATCTCGGCGAGACCTTCGAGGATCTGCTCCTGCGTGGCGGCCATTGCGGCGCTCCTTCTTCGGTGTGTTGCGGTGGGTGAGCAGCGCCCGACTCGTCCGGGGCTGCGTGGTTCTGGGCTAGAGAGCCTATGGGAGGGTAACGACCGTCGCTGCGTAGACGAGACCCGCCCCGAAGCCGATGACGAGCGCGGTGTCGCCGCTCTTCGCCTGCCCCGTCGCCAACAGCCGCTCCATGGCGAGCGGAATGGAGGCGGCGGAGGTGTTGCCGGTGGTCTCCACGTCACGGGCGACCGTGACGTGCTCCGGCAGCTTGAGGGTTTTGATCATCGAGTCGATGATCCGCATGTTGGCCTGGTGGGGGATGAACGCGTCCAGCTCGTCCGCGCTGATGCCCGCCTCGTCCAGGGCCTGCTGGGCGACCTTCGCCATCTCGTACACCGCCCAGCGGAAGACCGCCTGGCCCTCCTGGGTGATGGCGGGGAACTTGACGTTGCCCTTGCTGTCGAGCGGCAGCTTGGACAGGTCGCCGATGCGGTACTCGTGCCACGGCACCGTCTGCGTGATGGTCTCGGACTTGTCGCCCTCCGAGCCCCAGACGGTCGGGCCGATCGCGGGCTCCTTGGACGGGCCGACGACCACGGCGCCCGCGCCGTCGCCGAACAGGAAGGCCGTCGCCCGGTCCTCCAGGTCGGTCAGGTCCGAGAGCCGCTCGACGCCGATGACCAGCACGTGCTCCGCGGTGCCATCGGTGACCATGCCCTTGGCGAGGGTCAGCCCGTAGCCGAAGCCCGCGCAGCCCGCGGAGATGTCGAACGCGGCGGGCTTGCCCGTGCCGAGCAGGTGGGCGACCTCGGTGGCGACCGCCGGGGTCTGCTTGAAGTGCGAGACGGTGGAGATGACCACGGCGCCGATCTGCTCGGGCGTCAGCCCCGCGTCGGCGATGGCCTTCCCGCCCGCCTCGACGGACATCTGGGCGACCGTCTCGTCCGGACCGGCCCAGTGGCGGGTGGCGATGCCGGAGCGGCTGCGGATCCACTCGTCCGAGGAGTCGATGTGCTTGAGGATCTCCTCGTTCGGCACCACCCGGGTGGGGCGGTAGCCGCCGACGCCGAGAATGCGCGCGTACGGGGCGCCCTTGCTGGGCCTGATCTTCGCGGTCATGCTCTCGGAACTCCTATTCGGCTATACGGCCGGGGTGTCGGCGGCGGGTACGGCGTGCTCGGCGATCAGCGCGCGTGCCGCGTCGAGGTCGTCCGGAGTCTTGAGCGCCAGGGTCGCCACGCCCGGCAGGGCCCGCTTGGCGATACCGGTGAGCGTCCCGCCCGGAGCCACCTCGATCATCGCGGTGACGCCCAGCTTCTGGAACGTCTCCATGCACAGGTCCCAGCGGACCGGGTTGGACACCTGGGCGACCATGCGCTGGATCACCTCGGCGCCGGACGCCACGACCTCACCGTCCCGGTTTGACACGTACGCCGTGCCCGGGTCGGCGATCGGCACGCCCGCGACCAGGTCCTCCAGCGTGGCCACCGCAGGGGCCATGTGGTCGGTGTGGAACGCGCCCGCCACCTTCAGGGGAACGACACGGCGCACGCCCTCCGGCTTGTCCTCGGCCAGCGCCGCCAGCTGCTCGGCGGTGCCCGCGGCGACGATCTGTCCGGCGCCGTTGACGTTGGCCGGGGTCAGCCCGAGCTTGTCGAGGTGGGCGACGACGGTCTCCTGCTCACCACCCAGTATGGCGGCCATGCCGGTCTCGGCGCGGCCCGCGGCCTCGGCCATCGCCAGACCGCGGCGGCGCACCAGGACCATGGCCGCCTCGTCAGTGAGTACGCCGGTGGCCGCGGCGGCGGTGATCTCGCCCACGCTGTGGCCCGCGGCGGCGCCGACCACATCCCGGACGCGGTGCGGGCCGTCGGCGAACAGCGCCTGGGCGGAGACGAGTCCGGCGGCCACCAGCAGCGGCTGGGCCACCGCGGTGTCGCGGATCGCCTCCTCATCGGCCTCGGTCCCGTAGTGGACCAGATCCAGGCCGGCGACGGCCGACCACCACCGCAGGCGTTCGGTGACGCCGGGGAGGTCGAGCCAGGGGGTCAGGAAGCCGGGCTTTTGGGCGCCCTGGCCGGGAGCGACGAGTACGAGCACTCTCACACTCTCTCTTGTGGGTGGTCCCGCCCGCCCGTGAGGACAAGGACGAAGAACGGTCAAGGGAATTGTCGGGGTCCAACAAACAGCTACGGAAAGATATCTCCGTCGGCAAGTCGTCCGAGGATCAGGGCTATCCGTAGTGTGAACGCCGACCGCACGTCAGAAGGTGACCATCCGGTGACGTCGGTCACACGTCGTAGCCGGTAGCGCACGGTGTTGGGATGAACAAAAAGCATCCGGGCGGCGCCTTCGAGACTGCTCGCCTGCTCCAGGTACACACTCAGCGTCTCCAGCAGCGCCGAGCCGGCTTCCTCCAGCGGTCTGTAGATCTCCTCCACCAGCTGGGCACGGGCGGCCGGGTCCCCGGCCATCGCGCGTTCCGGAAGAAGATCGTCCGCCAGTACCGGACGCGGGGCGTCGGGCCAGGCCGTGCACGCCTTGAGACCGGCCGCGGCGGCCGCCGCCGAGCGGGTGGCCGCCAGCAGGTCCGACACCACGGGTCCGGCCACCACCGGCCCCGAGGCGAACGGTCCGATCAGCGCCTTCGCCGCCTGGAGCGGATTGTCCGAACCGCCCGCCACCACCACCAGCCGGTTGCCGAGCACCCCGGTGAGCACCTGGAGCTTGGCGTGGCGGGAGGCCCGCCGGATCGCCTCGACGGTCAGCTCGCTGTCCCCGTCGGGCGCCGTGCCCAGCACCACGCACACGTGCTCGGGGGAGTTCCAGCCGAGCGCCGCCGCCCGGGACAGCGCGCCCTCGTCGGCC
Source organism: Streptomyces botrytidirepellens (assembly GCF_003721215.1). Classification (NCBI taxonomy): domain Bacteria; kingdom Bacillati; phylum Actinomycetota; class Actinomycetes; order Kitasatosporales; family Streptomycetaceae; genus Streptomyces; species Streptomyces botrytidirepellens. Next base: position 19,205 of record NZ_RIBZ01000102.1, on the reverse strand, counting down.
TCCCCGGACAGCACCGCGTTCACCACCAGCGACTCCAGCCGGGCGTCCCAGGCGCCGCGCGCCTCCGCGGCCTGCGCGTACACCTGGGCGGTGGCGAAGGCGATCTCCCGCGCGTACACCAGCAGCGCCTCGCGCAGCACCGCCTCGTCGCCCGGCGCGGCCACCTCGTCGATGGCCGACTCCATGACCTCGATGGTCGTACGGACCATCTCCACGGTCTGCCGCAGTGTGATCGCCCGGGTCAGCTCGCGCGGCGCCGTGCCGAACACATCGGTGCTGATCGCCTGGGGTGCCTCCGGGCGCCGGAACCACTCCGTGAAGGCCGCGATGCCCGCCTGCGCCACCAGACCGATCCACGAGCGGTTCTCCGGTGGCATCGCCCGGTACCACGGCAGCTGCTCGTCCATGCGCGCGATGGCGGCGGCGGCGAGCTTCCCGGACGACTTCTCCAGGCGTCGCAGGGTGGCGCTGTGCGGGTGCGGGGTGTTCGCGGCTGGTTCAGGCACGAGGACAAGACTGCCTTATCGGAGGGTGAACGCTGGGGTCGGGAGGCTACGCGCAGGTAGGACGGGGGCAGGGACGGGCCGGTCCGGGGGCGCACTACCGTGGACCGGGTGATGTGGGTACAGCGGTCCGGTGCACGGTATCGGGGCGGGGACGGAGCGGGCGTCGAGACGCGCCACGCCTTTTCCTTCTCTGGACACTACGACCCGGACAACGTGCGGTTCGGGCTTCTCGTCGCCTGCAACGAGGAGCGCCTCGCCCCCGGCGCGGGCTTCGCGGAACACCCCCACCGCGACCTGGAGATCGTGACCTGGGTCGTCGAGGGCGAACTCACCCACGAGGACTCCACCGGCCACCGGACCGTGGTCCGCCCCGGCGACGTCCAGCGGCTCAGCGCGGGCGGCGGCGTGCGCCACTCCGAGCGCAACGAGTCCGATGCGCCGCTGACCTTCGTCCAGATGTGGCTTGCCCCGGTCGCGGTCGGCGCCGAGCCGGAGTACGAGGTCGTCCGCGGCATCGCCGACGGCACCCCGTACGCCCTGGCCCGCGCCGAAGCGGTGCTCCACGTGCGGCGGCTCACCGACGGCGAGCGCACCGCGCTGCCGGACGCGCCGTGGGTGTACGCACACGTGGTGCGCGGCGAGGTGCGCGTCGGCGACGAGACCCTCGCGGCGGGCGACGCGGCCCGCGCCACGGACGCGCGGGACCTGGAGGCGCGCGCGGTGGGGGCGGCGGAGCTGCTGGTGTGGGAGATGCGCGCGGAGCCGGTGTACGGCTAGCGCGCTAGGGGCNGCGGCGGAGCTGCTGGTGTGGGAGATGCGCGCGGAGCCGGTGTACGGCTAGCGCGCTAGGGGCTGTCCGCAAAGTCGCGTTGGATCAGCCCGCGGCGTCAGGGGGCACCTCCCAGCGGTAGCTGGGGGCGCGTGCGATCGCAAGGCGGAGGGTCGTCCTCGCGGGGGTACCTCCCGGACGGAGTCTGGGGGCGGGCCTACTCGGACGCGCCCGACAACGCAGCGAGAGGGGGCACCTCCCAGCGGTAGCTGGGGGAGCGTGCCAGGCGTCGCGGGCCCGACGGGACTTTGCGGACACCCCCTAGGGCCGCCGGGCGCGCCCGGCAGGGGCAGGCCGGGCGCATCCGTAGCGTCTCGTCCGGAGCGCCTTGTCCGCGGTGGCGGGGTTCAGCGGCCCAGCCAGCCCCCGTCGACCGGCAGCACGGTGCCCGAGACGTAGTCCGACGCGGCACTCGCGAGGAACACCGTCGCCCCGGCGATGTCCTCGGGTCGCCCCCACCGGCCGGCCGGGATGCGCTCCAGGATCGCGCGCGACCGCTCGCTGTCGTCGCGGAGCGCCTGGGTGTTGTCGGTGGCGATGTAGCCCGGGGCGATGGCGTTGACGCCGATCCCGTGCGCCGCCCATTCGTTGGCCAGCGCCTTGGTCAGCCCGGCGATGCCGGACTTCGCCGCCGCGTAGCCGGGGACGGTGATGCCGCCCTGGAAGCTCAGCAGGGACGCCGTGAAAATGATCTTTCCTCGGACGCCTTTCGCCAGCATGGCCCGCCCCACCTCGCGCGTCAGCACGAACTGGGCGTTCAGGTCGACCTCGATGACGTCGTCCCACAGCTCGTCCGGGTGCTCGGCGGCCGGGGTCCGCCGGATCGTCCCCGCGTTGTTCACCAGGATGTCCACGGGCCGCTCCAGGGCGGCGAGTTCCGCGCCGAGCGCGCGTACGGCCGCACGGTCGGCGAAGTCGACCCGGCGCGCGGTGAACGTGCGCCCGTGGGAACGGACGGCCGCCTCCACCGCGCTGCCCTCGGGTTCGAGCGTGGCGCTCACCCCGATCACGTCCGCCCCCGCCGCGGCGAGCGCCTCCGCCATCGCCCTGCCGATGCCGCGCTTGGCGCCGGTCACCACGGCGAGCTTGCCGGTCAGGTCGAAGGGATTCCCGGGCATCACGCCACCTCCTGGCAGTCGACGAGGACCTTCATGGCCTGTCCCGCGGACAGCTGGTCGAACGCGTCCGCCACGCGCGTCAGCGGCACCGTGCCGGTGATGAGCCGGTCGGCCGGTACGACCCCGTCGGCCAGCATCGTCACGGCCGTCTCGAAGTCCCGCCGCTCGTAGACGCGCGCGCCCAGCACGGTCAGCTCGCGCCAGAAGACCTGCTTCAGGTCCACCGGCCGCGGCTGGGGGTGGATCGCGACGATGACCAGGCGGCCGCGCACCCGCGCCAGCGAGGTGGCGCCGAGCACGGCGGCCGCGGCCCCGGAGACCTCGAACACCACGTCCGCACCCGCCCCCGCGGTCCACTCCGTGACCCGGGCGACGAGGTCGTCGGCGCCCGGGTCGAGCACGTCGAACCCGAGCCCGGCGACCATGGCCCGGCGCTCGGGGTCCACCTCCGCCACGACGACCTCGGCCCCGGCGTGCCGCGCCGCGACCGCGATCAGGACGCCGATGGGGCCGCCCCCGACGACCACGGCCTTCTCGCCCGGCCGGAGGTCCGCCCGCCGCACGTCGTGGACGGACACGGCCACGGGCTCCACGAGCGCCGCCCGGTCGAGGGGGAGGGAGCCGGGCAGCCGGACCAGCACCTCCTGGGGGACGTTCCACCGGTTCTGGAGCGACCCGGGTGAGTCGATGCCGATGAAGTCCAGGTTCTGGCAGATGTGCTGGTGGCCCGCGGCGCAGGCCGGGCACGCGCCGCACCAGGCGAGTGGCATGACGGTGACCGGGTCGCCCACCGCCCAGCCCGCCACGCCCTCGCCGACGGCGGCGATCCGCCCGGACATCTCGTGGCCGATCACGGCGGGGAGCGTGACCCGCGCGTCCATGGCGCCGTGCAGGAGGTGCAGGTCCGTGCCGCAGATCCCGGTGTAGGCCACGTCCAGCTGGACCTGGCCGGGCGGCGGCGGGGCCACCGGGACCTCGGCGACGGCGATGGTGTGGTTGCCGACGTACCGTGCTGCGTGCATCCGTTGCGAGCCCTTCGGTCGAGTCGTGTCGTGTCGTGTCGAGTCGTGTCGCGGAGCGGTGGTCGTGCGCGTCAGAGGGAGCGTCCGGCCCAGTACGAGCCGTCGGGGAAGGCGTACTCGGCCAGCGAGGCGTCGCGCATCCGGGCGCTGTAGCCGGGCCGCGTGGGCAGGACGTACGCGCCGTCGCGGACGACGCAGGGGTCGGTGAAGTGCTCGTGCAGGTGGTCGACGAACTCCGTGACACGGCCCTCCAGGCTCCCCGAGACGGCCACGAAGTCGAACACCGACAGGTGCTGGACCAGTTCGCACAGCCCCACGCCGCCCGCGTGCGGGCACACCGGCACGCCGAACTTCGCCGCCATGAACAGCACGGCGAGCACCTCGTTGACACTGCCGAGGCGGCAGGCGTCCAGCTGGCAGTAGTCGATGGCCTCGGCCTGGAAGAGCTGCTTGAACAGCACCCGGTTCATGCCGTGTTCTCCGGTGGCCACCCCGATCGGGGCCACCGCCCGGCGCACCCGGGCGTGTCCGAGGATGTCGTCGGGACTGGTGGGCTCCTCGATCCACAGCGGCTTGAACTCGGCGAGCGCGCCGACCCAGTCGATGGCCTCGGGGACGTCCCAGACCTGGTTGGCGTCGATCATCAGCTCGGCGTCGTCGCCGATGACCTCCCGCGCGATGGCACACCGCCGCACGTCGTCCTCCAGGTTGCCGCCGACCTTCAGCTTGACGTGGCGGTATCCCGCGTCGACGGCCTCCTGGCACAGCGTCCGCAGTTTGTCGTCGGAGTAGCCGAGCCATCCGGCGGAGGTGGTGTACGAGGGGTAGCCGGTCTTCTCCAGCTGCGCGATGCGCTCCTCGCGCGTACCGGCCTTGCGGGTGAGGAGGCCGATCGCCTCCTCGCGGGGCAGGACGTCGGACAGATAGCGCAGGTCGGCGGCGTCGACGAGTTCGGCGGGCGTCATCGTCGCCAGCAGCTTCCACAGCGGGAGCCCGGCCCGGCGTGCGGCGAGGTCCCAGACCGCGTTCATGACCGCCGCGAGGGCGAGGTGCACCACGCCCTTCTCGGGGCCGAGCCACCGCAGCTGCGAGTCGGACTGGAGCTCGCGGTAGATGCCGCCCAGGTCGGAGGTGATGTCCTCGACGTCGCGCCCCAGGAGCGGACGGGCGCGCTGCTCGGCGGCAGCCACGCACAGGTCGTTGCCGCGGCCGATGGTGAACGTGAACCCGTATCCCGACTGCTCCGGGTCGTCGGTGCGCAGGACTACGTACGTCGCCGAGTAGTCGCCGTCCTTGTTCATCGCGTCGGATCCGTCGGCCGTCACCGAGGTGGGGAAGCGGACGTCGAGGACGTCCACGGCGGTGATGGTGGTCATCGTGCTCCCTGATGGAGGTGGAGGGTGGGTGGTGGTGCGGTTATGCGGCCTTGACCCGCAGGGGCTGGACCCTGCCGAGCAGGACGAGGTAGTTGAGGGCCCCCAGCAGGGCCAGGCAGCCGATCACCATCAGCGGGGCGACGAAGGAGCCGGTGTGGTCCACCAGCACCCCGACGAGGATGGGGGTCAGGATCCCGGCGAAGTTGGAGGCGAAGTTCTGGATGCCGCCGAGCATCCCCACGTGCCGGGAACTGGGCGCGATGTCGGCCGGGAGCGACCAGATGCCGGTGCCCGCGACCGTCAGGCTGGAGTACGCGACGGACAGCAGCACCAGCGCCATCCACGCCTCGGGCACCAGGGCGGCGAACATGATGACCGACCCGCCGGTCAGGCCCCCGACGATGGTGACCTTGCGGACCCGGTTGACGGTGTGCCCGCGCCGGACGGCCCGGTCGGCGGCGAGCCCGCCGAGCCAGCCGAACACGACGGCGCAGATGCCCGGCACCGCGCCGAAGAAGCCCAGCTGCAACAGGTCGAAGTCCCGCTCGGTGACGAGATAGCTGGGGAAGAACGTGATGAAGAAGTAGATCACGCTGTTCAGGCAGAAGAAGCCGAACATCATGCTGAGCACGGCGCGGTACCGGAACAGTGACCGCCACGACAGGGCGGCCGCCGCTTCGTCGTCGTTCGCCGCCGCGCGCGCACCGCCGGACTCGATGTAGTCGGCCTCCGCCGCCGTGCAGGACGGATGCTCCCGCGGGCCGCGGTACACCTTCCACCACACCAGGGCCCACAGCAGCCCGGCGCAGCCGATCACGATGAACACGGTGTGCCACGAGGTGACGGCCACGATCAGCGTCACGATCGGCAGCGCGATCACGGCGCCGACGCGCGAGCCGGAGTCCCAGACGCTGGTGGCGAACGCCCGCTCCCGTACGGGGAACCACGTGGCGACGACCTTCGCGGCCGTACTGGGCGCGGGGCTCTCCCCGGCGCCGAGCAGGAACCGGACCGTGATGAGACTCCAGAAGCCCCTGGCCAGCGCGGTCGCCATGGTGAAGACCGACCAGCAGATGGCCGCGATCGTGAAGGAGCGCCGGGGGCCGACCTTGTCGACGTACCAGCCCGCCGCGAGCTGGAAGACGTCGTACGCCCAGAAGAACGCGGCGAAGACGAAGCCCTGCTGGGTGCTGGACAGGTGGAAGTCCTCGCCCATGAAGGGCAGCGCGACGCTCAGGCTGGACCGGTCGAGGTAGTTGATCGTCAGCCCGGCGAACGCCAGCCAGATGATGAACCAGCGCGTGCGGCCGACGGCTCCGGGCGGGCGTGCGGCCGCCGGCGGGGCGGCGGGTTGAACGCGAGGGGAAGTCATAGGACCGTCCTCCGACATCGACGCTGATGTGTATAGGGTCCGACGGATCTCTATAGACTTAAGTTGAATGCTATACGGAGTCAAGGGTTCCGTCGGATCGGGATGCGGACGGTGACCGGCTCCGACGAGGGAGAAACTCAGGGTTACGATCGCGAAGCAGACGTTTCCCCGCCCGGACTGACGAGGTGTGCGTGCCACCGAAGACCACGGCCAAGCCGTCGACGACCGAGGTTCACGCCCGGCTGCGCTCCTTGATCATCGGAGGGGAGATCCCGCCCGACACAAAGATCAACATCGTGGCTCTCGCGCGGGACCTGGGCGTCTCGCAGACGCCGGTGCGCGAGGCGCTCCAGCGCCTGGAGGGCGACAACCTGATCACGTACCAGCCGGGGCGCGGCTACAGCACGACGCCGCTGCTCGACCTGCCCGGTCTGCGCGCGCTGTTCGAGTTCCGCCTGCTGGTCGAGCCGTGGGCGGCGCGGGCGGCGGCGGTGGACCGGCTGACCAACCCGGGAACCGCGCTCGGCAGGCAGCTGGACGACTTCGAGGGATTGCTGGCCAGGCGGGCGCAGGGGGGCCCGGACCCGGACGTCAGGGACGTCCGTCAGGAGCTGGTGGCGCACGACGCCGCGTTCCACGCGGCCGTCATCACGGCGTCGGGCAATTCAGTGGTGGAGCAGGCGTACGGGCAGACCCACTGCCATCTGCACACCTTCCGGCTCTACCCCGAGGAGATCGACACGGCCAATACCGTCGTGGAGCACCGGCGGATCAGCGCGGCGATCGGCCGGTGCGAGCCTGGCGCGGCCGAGGAGGCGATGGCCGATCACCTCAGGAGCTCGTTCGAGAGGTTCGCGAGGGCGTTCGGCGACCCTCATGCGGCGAGCCCTCCCCAGGTGCCGCCGCGGCGCTTCCTGGCCTGAGCGGCCAGGAAGGCAGGGGTTTTCTTGCCGGGGCTACAGCTCCGCCAGCACGGCGTCGGTGAACGCGGGCCAGACCTCGATCGCCCACGGGCCGAACGCCCGGTCCGTGAGGGCGACGCACGCCGCCCGCGCCTCCGGGTCCACCCAGAGGAACGTGCCGGACTGGCCGAAGTGCCCGAAGGTGCGGGGCGAGGACGACGACCCTGTCCAGTGCGGCGACTTCCCGTCGCGTATCTCGAAGCCGAGCCCCCAGTCGTTCGGCTTCTGGTGCCCGTAGCCCGGCAGCACCCCGGTCAGCCCCGGATGCACCACGGCCGTCGCCTCCGCCACCGTCTCGGCCGCCAGCAGCCGCGGCGCCTGGAGCTCGGCGGCGAAGCGCACCAGGTCGTCCACGGTCGAGACGGCGTCCTTGGCGGGCGAGCCGGTCAGTTCGGTCGCGGTCATGCCCAGCGGCTCCAGGACCGCCTGGCGCAGATACTCGCCGAAGGGGATGTCCGTCGCCTTGGCGATGTGATCGCCGAGCACCTCGAACCCGGCGTTGGAGTACAGCCGCCGGTTGCCGGGCGCGGCGACCGTCCGGTGCTCGTCGAAGGCGAGCCCTGAGGTGTGAGCGAGCAGATGGCGCACCGTGGCGCCCTCCGGCCCGGCCGCCTCGTCCAGCTCGACCGCGCCCTCCTCCACCGCGACCAGCGCCGCGTACGCGGCGAGCGGCTTGGTCACCGAGGCCAGCGGGAATCTGTGGCCGACCGGACCGTGGGATCCGGCCACGGTGCCGTCCGCGCGTACGACGGCGGCCGCCGCCGTCGGGACCGGCCAGTTCTCGATCATCCGCAGGCTCTCCATGGGGCCCGAGCCTATCGTCGGCCAAGTTTCCGCCAAATCCGCGCTTGCTTGGAGTGCACTCGAAGCTCCTAGCGTTGAGATCGTCGAGGGCTTCGTGCATCGGCGACGGCGAGAGGGTGAATCGGCATGACCCTGATGGAACAGGATCTGGAACAGGGCCTGGAGCAAGATCTGGAGCGGGACCTGGAGCGGGACCTGGAGCGGGCTCCTGTGCCGGCCAGGCCGCGCGCGTGCGTGGGGCGCCGCCCGCACCCCCGGCCGACCGGCCAGGACCGGTACACGATCAGCGAGGTCGCCGAGCACACCGGGCTCACGGCGCACACCCTCCGCTGGTACGAGCGGATCGGCCTGATGCCGCACGTGGACCGCACCCACACCGGCCAGCGCCGCTTCACCAACCGCGACCTCGACTGGCTCGACCTCGTCGGCAAGCTGCGGCTGACCGGGATGCCGGTGGCGGACATGGTCCGCTACGCCGAGCTGGTACGGGAGGGCAAGCACACCTACGCCGAACGCGAGGAGCTGCTGACCGCGCACCGCGCGAACGTCCGGGAACGGATCGCCGAGCTGGAGAGCACGCTCGACGTCCTCGACTTCAAGATCAATATCTACGCGGCCGGCCGGGGTCTGCCGGAGGGAACGTAGCCCCACCGGTCCTCAGTAGGACTCATTGGCCTTCGCGCCATACGTGCCATGCGTGTCATACGCGTCATACGAGGTCATGACGGCAGTCCTCCTCCTGCGGAGGGTGGCCGCAGCGCACCGACCCGAAGTCGCCGAGCACGATCCGCGCGAAGTTGCGCAACGAGTCCGTGCCCGGGGCGAAGTAGCCGGTGTGGCCGTCGGCGCGGTCGGCGGACACGACGCGGGCGCCGAAAGCGGAGGCCGTGGGGTCCTCGCCGTGGCCCAGCCCCATGAAGTCGTAGCCGGTGACCCGTCGTATCCAGTCGGAGCCGTCCCGCGCCGCCCACACCCGGGCTTCGGTGCCCAGCTCCTCGGCGTCGTCCACGCCCATGCCGGGGCTGCCGAACGCCACCAGATCGGACACCCGGGTGCGGTCCATCGCGGCCGCGGCCACCCCGCACACGACCGAACCGTAGCTGTGGCAGAACACGGCGGGCGGAGCCTCGGCGGTCCCCGCCGTGGTCACCGCCAGCCCCGACAGGAAACGGTCCAGCCGCGGCGCGCCCGCCTTCGCGAGCCGACTGGTCGCCGCGTCCGGCCCGAGCCCGACCGGGGTGGTGTACCCCACCCACGCCACCACGGCGGTACGGGTCCCCGGAGCGTCCCGCGTCAGCTGCGCCCGCAGCGAGGTCGCCATCCCGGCGGGGGCGCCGTAACGGTCGTGCGTACGGTCGAAGTTGGCCAGGTCGATGTCCGACCCGGGTACGACGACCGCCGTACGCCGCGCCGTCGCCAGGTCCCCGTACACCTCGGCGACCTGTCCGCGCCCGCGCGGGTCGAAGGCCAGGATCTGCCGCCCGGGCGCGAGCAGCGCGTCGTACCGCTCGGCCAGCCCGCTGGCCGGATCCGTTTTCCGCTCCGCGTCCCGCGCCGCCCGGATGGCCCGGGCGTTGGCCGCGTAACGCAACGCGAGCGGCGCCCCGTCGAGGTTGCCCACGACCTCGGGGTGCCGGATGACCAACGCCTGCCGCTGGGCGCGGCCGAGCCCGTCGAAGAACCGGGCGATGCGGGCGGGCGACGCGCTCTCCGGGTCAGGCAGTTCGCGCCCGCCCAGCGAGTGGTCGGCCAGCCACCGCCCGGTCCCCGGCGGCGGCCCCGTGATGGCCTGCTCCTCGTGCGCCACGGTCCACCCGGCCGTTCCCGCCATGACGGTGATCGTGAGCGCCGCTGTGATCAGCCGCCGGGCGTAGTGCCGGGTGCGTAGCGTCTGGGACATGGCCGCGGTTTCCCTCTTCCGTTCGGTGGCGGAGGGAAACGTAAGGAGCGGACATGTGGCGGGGCGTCACCCCCCGGTGCCAAGTCGGATGTCATACCGGGGTAGGGGGTGCCGGGCTACCGCCCGAAGGAGATCCAGACGTCGGGCGGCACGCGCTTCGGGCCGGTCAGTCCCCGGACCAGGGCGAGACCGGCCGGACGCATGTCCATCGTCAGGAGGTACGCCGCCCAGTCGCCCGGGGCGGGACAGCCGCTGTGCGTGGGTGTCCCGTAGCAGACTGTGGACCATGACTGACGCCTCTTCGACGACGCATCGTGTGCCCTACTACGCGCAGTGGGAGTCCGCGGACCTCGTACCCGAGTTCGTGACGGGTGCTCGGGCGTCGGCCGATGATCCGCTGTGGCAGAAGAGCGGGGCGGGGAGCCGGGAGGAGTACGGGTTCTGGGCGTCGCGCATCTGCGGCATGGCCTGTCTGCGCATGGCTCTGGACCACTTCGGGCATCCTGTGCCGCCGTCGATTCCTCTGCTGCGTGACGCCCTTGAGGCGGGGGCGTACGTGCGGACCGGCGAGACCACGGTCAAGGGGCTGATCTACGCGCCGTTCGCCGACTGGGTCGTCCGGCGCTGGGGCCTGTACGCCCGGGCGCGGCCCGAGTTGGGGGCCGGTGACATCGAGGCCGAGGTGGCCCGGGGGCGGCTCGTGATGCTGTCGGTGCACCATTCGATCCGTACGCTCGACCCGGAGCCCCCGCTGCGGGGCGGGCATCTGGTGCTCGCGGTGGGCTGCGGGCCCAAGGGGGTCGTGCTGCACAACCCGTCGGGGTTCCCGGGGCATTCGCAGGAGTACCACCAGGTGCCCTGGGTGGATCTCGAACGATTCTTCGCCGGCCGCGGCGTCGTCCTGGGGAGCCGGGTGGGCTGACACCGCTGACCGCTATCGGCTGCCCGGGGTCACCAGGCCCGATTCATAGGCGAAGATCACCGCTTGGGCGCGGTCGCGCAGGCCGAGTTTGGCGAGGACTCGGCCTATATGGGTTTTGACCGTCTGTTCGGCGAGGACCAGCGACTCCGCTATCTCCTGGTTGGACAGCCCGCGCGCGATCAGCTCCAGGACCTCCGTCTCCCGCGGGGTGAGCCCGCTGCGGCGCAGCAGGGAGCTGTTGCGGCGGGGGGCCGGGCGCTGGCGGGCGAATTCGGCGATCAGGCGGCGGGTGACGGAGGGGGCGAGGAGGGCCTCGCCCGCGGCGACGACGCGGACCGCCGAGATCAGGTCGGCCGGTGGGGCGTCCTTGAGGAGGAAGCCGCTGGCTCCGGCGCGCAGCGCCTCGTAGACGTAGTCGTCCACGTCGAAGGTGGTGAGCATGAGCACCTTCGGGCGGTGGGTGACGCCGCGGGGTGGTTCGAGGAGCTGGCGGGCGGCCTCCAGGCCGTCCATCTCGGGCATGCGGACGTCCATGAGGACGACATCGGGGTGGGTGTTGCGGCTGACGTCCACCCCCTGGCGTCCGTCCGGGGCCTCGCCGACCACGTCGATGTCGCTCTGCGCGGCGAGCAGCGCGGCGAAGCCCGCCCGGACCATGGCCTGGTCGTCGACGATGATCACGCGGATGGTCATAAGTCCGTTTCTTCCAGGTCGACGAGGGGGAGCCGGGCCGCCACCCGGAAGCCGCCGTCCGGCAGCGGGCCGGTGTCGAGCGAGCCGCCGACGAGGCGGACGCGCTCGACCATCCCCACCAGACCGTGGCCGGTGCCGCTGGTCTCCAGGGGCGTGGCCGGGCCCTCGGCCGGGGGGCCGTTGACGATGAGGAGGGTCAGCCCGGAGCCGTCCTCGGCCGCCGAGACCGAGACGCGGGTGGCGGCGCCGGGAGCGTGGCGCACGACGTTGGCCAGCGCCTCCTGCACGATCCGGTACGCGGACAGGTCCACGGCCTGCGGCAGCGCGCCGAGCCCGGCCACCTCGTCGCCGAGGGACAGCTCGGTGGGTATCCCGGCCCGCACCGTCGCCTCGACCAGCTGCGGCACCTGGCGCAGCCCCGGCTGCGGGGTGCGCTCGCCGCGCGTCTCCTCGCTGCGCAGCACGCCCAGCAGCCGCCGCATCTCGGCGAGGGACTCGCGGGCGGTGGCGGCGATCGTGCCGAACTCCTGCTCCGCCTCGGGCGGCAGCCCGCCGATCCGGTACGGGGCGCTGTCCGCCTGCACGGTGATCACCGACATGTGGTGGGCGACGACGTCGTGCAGTTCGCGGGCGATGCGGGCGCGCTCCTCCAGCAGCGTGCGGTGGGCCCGCTCGGCCTCGCTGATGGTCTCCTGCTCGGCCAGCCGCCGCTGCACGTCGCCGCGCTCCCGCAGCGCGCCGCCGACCAGCAGCACCACCCCGCTGAGCACGAACAGCAGCACGTTGCTGCCGTCGCTCTTGGTCTGGAACGCCATGCCGAGGACGAGCCCGGCGCCCCCGGTGACCAGCCACACCGCCACCAGGGTGCGGCGCGGCTCGCGCAGCGCGAGGGCGAGGAGGAGGAAGAGGTACCCGATGATGGCGGGCGGCTGCCAGGGCCAGACGCGGTGCTGGAGGTCGGAGGTGCCCAGCACCACCAGCGCGGTCGTCACATCGGCGAGGACGACGATCCACCACGCCTGGAGGGGGCGGGTGACCGCCAGCAGCAGCGGCGTGCCCTGGGCCAGCCCGAGCAGCGTGGCGAGACCGCCGCTCACCCCGTAGTCCTCGGTGAGGAGATGGGCGGTGACCGGGACCAGGGTCGCGGTGAGGATCATCGCGAGGGCGTACGGCACCTTCCGCCGCCAGGGCCGGGAGGACCGCGCGAGCAGCGGCGTCGCCGGATAGCTGGGCGTCACCAGGGCCCGGGCGAGGCCGCCCGCCTGCCGCCGGGCGGCCGCGGGCAGGCTCTCGTGCGCGGTGGACGCGGTGGACGCGGTGAATCCGGTCGACGGGGCTGACGAGGGTGAGGACATGGTCGCCTCAGCGTAGGTTCGGCGTACCTCGCGCACGTCATACCTGGGAGCCGACTTGTGGCTCATACCTGGGTAGGGGGCCAGGCCCCCTGCATCCCCCCTCCTCATCCCCGGTCACGGCACCGCGTGACGGCACCCGGTGACGGCCCCGCCTACAGCTCCGCCAGCAGCTCGGCCTTCTTCGTGCTGAACTCCTCGTCCGTCAGCAGCCCCGCCGTGTGCAGCTCGCCGAGGTGGCGGATGCGGTCGGCGATGTCGGCCGGGTCCCGGCGCGCCGGGGCCGGGGTGCGGGCGGGTGCGGGGGAGCCCTCGGCAATCGGCGCGGGGGCGGACGCCCGTACGGCCTCCAGGACGGCGGCGGCGAACGGCAGGGACTCGTGGACCAGCCCGTACCCCATCCCGAACACCACGGCCGCCGGGTCGTGGTCGGGGCGGCCCGCGGGGTGGTCCTCGGCGCCGCGCGGCACCAGCCGCAGATGGCCGTAGCCGCTCTTGGAGGTCGAGCCCTTGGAACCGGAGTTCTTGGCACCGGAACCCTTGGATCCCGTGCTCTTCCCGGACTGGGCCTTCCCCGCCGGGCCCTTCGCGTCCCCGCCCGGCGCCTCCGGATCGTCCGCCGGTGCCGTGCCCGCCGCCTTCGCGGCCGCGCCGCCCGAGCTCCGGTTCTCGGGCGAGCGCCACTCCACCCCGGCCAGCTCGTCGATCCGGAACCGCTGGTCCCCGGCCTTCCACTTCGTCGAGGACGCGCCGGTCCAGAACCAGCGGAACGACACCGCCTTGCCGTCGAAGGACGCCTTGCCGTCGTACGCCTTGAAGGACAGCGGCGGCGCGGGTGCCGCCACCAGATGGGATTCGGCGGCGGTGTCCGTGTCGGGCCCGAGCGCGCCGCGTATCTCCTCGGCGTAGTACTCGGCGAGGGACGCGCGCTCGGCGGGCAGCACCAGGCGGTACGGGTCGTACCCCTCCCTGAGCTGCCCGTCGGCGACGTCCATCAGCGGATCGGCGCCGGGTCTGGGCACCGCGCGCAGCACCACCGTTCCGCGTTTACCGGGAGCGAGATCGACCGCGGACAGCGCTTCGTAGGGGATGTGGCGTTCGCCGAGCGCCTGGAGCAGCTTCGGCGTGCGGATCCCCCGTTCGAAGCGGATGAGCACGGAGTCGGTGTCGAACTCCCAGACGGTCTGAAAACCGGCCAGCACATCACCCATGCGGCTCATCGTATGCGGCGGTGGCCCGCCCGTCCCCCCTTGAGCGCTACGCGCGTCAAACGTCTTCCTCGCGGCCGGTGGGTGGTGTCCACGTGCTCACCACCCGCTTCTCGTACGCTCATCCGCAGGTCAGCCCAGGTCAGCCGGGGTCAGCTCAGTCCGGCGGTGCACGCGGCACCGTCCCCGCAGCTCACGGTCTTGACCCGGCCTACCCCGACCCGCGCGAAGTTGTCCAGGCTGGTGGTGCCGGGGTTGAAGTACCCGGCGTGTCCCTCGGCCCCGGCGGCGGACAGGACGCGGGCGCCGAAGCCGGAGGAGAGAGGGTCGGCGCCGTGGCCGAGGCCGCCGACCTCCAGGTGCGGGATGTCCTGGATCCAGTCGCCGGAGTCCCGCATCGCCCACACCCGGCGGTTGCCGCCCAGCTCGGAGGCGCGGTCGGCGCGCATGCCGGGGCTGCCCGCCACCGCGATGTCGGTGACCTTGGACGGCAGGTCGCGGGCGGCGACCCCGCACACCACCGAGCCGTAGCTGTGGCACATCAGCGAGACGCGGGCCGCCTCGGGCAGCCCGTTGACCAGCGCGCGCAGCCGCAGCGCGCCCTGCGCGGCGAGCTTGCCGGTGGCCGCGTCCATGCCGATACCGGCCGGGGAGGTGTAGTCGGCCCAGGCGATCACGGCGGTCCTGGTGTCCGGGGCCTCGGTGCGCTCGTTGTGGTAGAGCGCGCGGGCCATGCCGACGGTGGCGGTGTACGGCCGGTCGGACTTCTGGAAGGTCAGGATGTTGGTGTCCACACCGGGGACCACGACCGAGACGCGGCTGGCGTGGGCGAGGTCGCCGAAGACCTCGGCGGCCCGCCCGGCGCCCGAGGGGTCGAACGAGAGGATCTGCCGCTTCCCGCTCAGCAGGTCCTCGTACCGGTGCATGCGCCGCCCGGCGTCATGCCGCCCCATCGGGGTCAGCTCGCTGTTGTGCATGCGCCGGCGCTCGATGTCCCGGGCCTGGGTCAGCGCGATCCGGTTGGCGCGGTAGCGCAGCGCCGCCGGAGCGCCGTTGAGGTTGCCGACGACCAGCGGATAGCGGTGGACGAGCCGGTCGCGCTGGGCCTTGGTGAGCGAATCGAGCCAGCGGCCGAGGACGCGCGGCGACGCGTACGGGTCGGGCAGGGCGTGACCGTCGAGGGCGCCGTGGCGCCAGGCGTCGACCGACACGGAGAGCGGGTCCGAGTCTCCTCTGTGGCTCCGTATGGCCGTCCAGCCGGTGGTGGCGAGCAGGACGAACACCACCGCCAGGGCGAGCAGAGCGCGCCAGGCGGTGGAACCGGGGGAGGGAGAACCGAGCTCCGAGAAGGAAGTCACCGCGGGACACCCTAGGAGAAGCGCGCCCACAGGTGCCAAACACCGTGATGTGTATCACGTTTGAGAGTGCGGTTTTGACGGAAACTTATGTCGGATTTGATGCACTTCGTGACGCTTGTCGGTTTTACTGCTCGGTGCGCCAGTTCTCGGCGAGGGCCGGACCCACATGATCCAGGTGAAACGCGGTGATGTCCCGCAGGGCGTCCGTGGAATCGTCGTCGCCCGCCCCCCACAGCTTCCCTGCGATCTGAATCACACCGCCGAACATCGCCGTCAGCAGCCGCGGCCGGGGATCCACCGATACGTCGAGGCCCTCGCGGCGGGCGATCTCCGAGGCGATCCGCTCCTCCAGCTCGGCGGTGCGGCGCAGATGGACGGCGAGCAGCGCGGGCGTCGACTCGATCACCCGGTACATCCGCATGTGGAGTTCGGCCGGAACCAACTGCTCGACGGAGTCCCCCATGGTGCTCCACGCGTCGAGCACCGCGCCCCGCAGGGCGGCCAGCGGGGCCTCGTGGGCGGGGCGCGCGCACAGCGCCGCGAAGAAGTGCGACTCCGCCGAGTCCTGGGTGGCGAAGGCCACTTGCTCCTTGTTGGCGAAGTAGCGGAAGAAGGTGCGCTGCGAGACGTCCACCGACTCCGCGATCTCGTCCACCGTCGTGTGGTCGTACCCCTGGCAGGTGAACAGATCCAGCGCCGAGCGCACCAGCGCGCTGCGGGTCCGCTGCTTCTTGCGTTCGCGCAGTCCGGTCGGTGGCGGTGCCACCGCCTCGTCCGCTGTCACCTCTCGTGCTCGCTTTCTGTCGCGTTTCGGCTGGCCACCCTACCTGTGGCCCACCCGACAGAGACCAGCTGATGAATCGGTTTGTCAATTGTCAGACGCTGACATTAGCCTCCGAGCATGACGTCTGAGACCACCGTCGCCGATACGGCGCCGGAACCTCCCATATCGGATCCCCCGAAGGGGCTGCGGGGTCATCCCTGGCTGACGCTCCTCACCGTCGCCATCGGTGTGACGATGGTCGCCCTCGACGGCACGATCGTCGCCATCGCGAACCCGGCCATCCAGAAGGACCTCGGCGCCTCGCTCGCCGACGTCCAATGGATCACCAACGGCTATCTGCTGGCCCTCGCGGTCGCGCTCATCACCGCGGGCAAGCTCGGTGACCGCTTCGGCCACCGGCAGACCTTCCTCATCGGCGTCGTGGGCTTCGCCGCCTCCTCCGCCGCCATCGGCTTCTCCGACGACGTGGCGCTCGTCGTGGGCTTCCGGGTGCTCCAGGGCCTGTGCGGAGCGCTGCTGATGCCCGCGGCGCTCGGCCTGCTGCGGGCCGCCTTCCCCGTCGAGAAACTCAACATGGCGATCGGCATCTGGGGCGCCGTGATCGGCGCCTCCACCGCTGCCGGACCCATCGTCGGCGGGCTGCTCGTCGAGCACGTCAACTGGCAGTCCGTCTTCTTCATCAACCTGCCCGTGGGCGTCCTCGCCCTCGTCCTCGGCCTGATCATCCTCGTGGACCACCGGGCCGAGAAGGCCCCGCGGTCCTTCGACCTCCCCGGCATCGTGCTGCTGTCCGGCGCGATGTTCTGCCTGATCTGGGCGCTCATCAAAGCCACCGACTGGCAGTGGGGAAGCGCCAAGACGCTGGGATTCCTCGGCCTCGCGGCCGTCCTCTTCCTCGTCTTCGTGCGCTGGGAGAAGCGGACGCGCGAACCGCTGCTGCCGATGTCCATCTTCCGCTCGGTGCCGCTGACCGCCGGGACGATCCTGATGGTGCTCATGGCCTTCGGCTTCATGGGCGGGCTGTTCTTCGTCACCTTCTACCTTCAGAACGTGCACGGCATGACCCCGGTCAACAGCGGTCTGCACCTGCTGCCGCTGACCGCGACCATGATCGTCTCCTCGCCGATCGCCGGAGCGCTGATCACCCGGTTCGGGGCGCGGGTGCCGCTGGTGACGGCCATGGCGCTGACCGCCGTCTCCATGTTCGGGCTCTCCCGGCTGGAGGTCGGCACCGGCACCGTCGAGATGTCCGTGTGGTTCGCCCTGCTCGGCTTCGGTCTCGGCCCCGTGATGGTCGGCGCCACCGAGGTCATCGTCGGCAACGCGCCCATCGAGCACGCCGGTGTCGCGGGCGGCCTCCAGCAGGCCGCCATGCAGGTCGGCGGCAGCCTCGGTACGGCCGTCCTCGGCGCGATCATGGCCGGGAAGGTGGACGACACCCTGCCGGAGAAGTGGGCCAAGGCCGGACTGCCGCCCATGAAGCCGGAGCAGGCCGCCAAGGCGTCCGACGCCGTCGCGGTCGGCATCCCGCCGGCGCCCAAGGGCACCCCGCCGGAGATCCTCGGGAAGATCACGAGCGTCACGCATGACACGTTCGTGTCGGGGATGGGGCTCGCCTTCGGTGTCGCCGCCGTCGTCTCGGTGGTCGCGGCGCTGGTCGCGGTGCTGACCAAGAGCGGTGACAACGCGGAAGCGGGCGGCGGGGGCGTGCACATCTGACCCCTCAGGGTCAAGCCCCCTATCCGGGTGGACCTTGATCGACCCCGTGGTGGGGACGGGAGTCGGCCGACAGGCTGGCTCCCGTTCGTATTTCCGGATGTTCCACACGGGGTGTGATCCACATGCGCAAGACCATCCTGGCCACGGCGACCCTCGCTCTGGCCTGTGCCCTGACCCCTGCCACCGCCGGGGCGGCGGCGCCCGGGCCGCGGCTCGGCAGCTGCGCCACGGGGCAGCTGTGCCTCTGGCACAAGGCGGCCTTCACGGGGGCGCGCCAGGTCCATGAACTGGCCGACACCGACATCGAGAGCTGCGTCCCCCTGCCGAGGGGTGCCTCGGCCGCGTCCCTGGCCAACCGCACGGGGCGCCCGGTGACGGCGTACCAGAGCGCGGAGTGCGCCGAGACGGGCGAATTCCGCACCTACCCGACCGGCTCCTGGAGCCCCGAAACGGCCTACCAGGTACGGGCCTTCAAGATCTGGGAGCGGTGACGGCCCGGGGCGGGGCCAGGGCTTCTTTCCCCACCCCGCCCCTTCCCGAACCAGGGGCAAGCCCCTGGACCCCGGGTGGACGGGGGCGGGGCCCGGGGTGTGTGCCGGGGCGTCCGGCTCGGCCGGGGGCGGCTGTCTCCCGGTCCAGGGGCTCGCCCCTGGACCGGGCGGCCGGGGACCTGGCGGGGCCGGGGCGGGGGCTTCCCCCACCCCGCCCTTCCCCAGCCGGGGCCTGGCCCTGGCCCCGGGGCGGCCGTGGGGCGTGGAGGCTTCGGGGCCCGGGTCTTGCGGGGTCGGGGGTCGTGCCCGAGCAGCCGGGGCTCGGTGTTGTGCTCGGTGGGGTTGGGTGTGTTCTCGGGTGGTGAGTAGGTCCGGGGCCTTGCGGGGTTGGGGCCCGTGCCCGGCTCGGGGCTTGGTGTGTGGTCCGGTGGGGGCCGGGCCGTGCCGTGCCCGGGGCGGCCGTGGGGCGTGGAGGCTTCGGGGTCCGGGTCTTGCGGGGTCGGGGGTCGTGCCCGAGCAGCCGGGGCTCGGTGTTGTGCTCGGTGGGGTTGGGTGTGTTCTCGGGCGGTCTCGAGCCGGGGCATCGCGGGGTCGGGGGCCGTGCTCGAAGCGGGGCTCGGTGTTCTGTCCGGGGGCTGCCGCGGGCCCAACGGGCGCCCCCGCCCCGCGCGGGGTCCGGGGCGGAGCCCCGCCACGCGGCGGAGCCGCATATCGGACGCTGCGGGAAGGGGCGGGGTGGGGGAAATCCCAGCCCACCTCCGGCCGAGCCCCGGGACCCCGGTACGGCAA
>NZ_RIBZ01000012.1:0-41563 GCF_003721215.1 Streptomyces botrytidirepellens | reverse complement strand
GGCGACGCCCCGCCGCCCACCGGCGACCGGCCCCCCGAACCGCCGCCGGAGGACGACGGCGGGCACCGGCCCGAGCCCGCGCCCGAACCGGCCGTCTCGGCACCGCAGCCCGTGGAACTCGTCGCCGTACCCGAGGCACCGGAGGACCCGGCCGGGACGGAACCGGCGCTGGTCACCGACGTCATGGTGCCCGCGCCCCGGCCGACCGCCGCCGGACCGCTGGTCGCCGAGCGCGCCGTCTCCCGGGCGCTGCGCCCCCTCAAGCGCACCGCGCCCTCGCCGGTCGAGATGGAGGTCGACGAGGAGGCCACGGCCGAGCGCGCGGCGCGCGAGGGGTTGTGGGTGCCGGAGTGCGCGCCCGTCCAGGAGCGCTGGATGGACGCGGTCCTGGTGCTGGACTGCGGCAGCTCCATGGTGGTGTGGCGGCGTACGGCGGCGCGGCTGGTCACCGTGCTGGAGCGGACCGGTGCCTTCCGGGACGTCCGGGTGCACCGGATGAACACCGATCACCCGTTGCCCGCGGACCGCCACGACTCCCCGGTGGACGGCATGGCACCGCGCGGGAAGCGGGCGGTGCTGGTGCTCACCGACGGCATCGGCGCGGCCTGGGGCGACGAGAGCGCGCAGCGCGCGCTGGGGCGCTGGGCCCGGCGCGCGTCGGTCGCCGTGCTCCACGTACTGCGTCAGGGCCGCTGGCAGCACACGGGGATCGCGCCGGAGCGGGTCCGGGTGCGGGTCCCCGAGCCCGGCGCGCCCAACGGCGCCTGGCGGCGGGGCGACGGCGGCTCCTGGCCGGGCGGCGAACCACCGGTGCCGGTGCTGGAGCTGGACGCGCGCTGGCTGGGCAACTGGGCGCGGCTGGTGGGCCGTCCGTCGGACCGCGGCCACGACACGCTGGCGCTGCTGCCCGGGGCGGCGCCCGAGCCATGGGATCCGGAACCGGAACCCAGCGCCTGGGACCGGGTCTTCCGCTTCCGCTCCACCGCCTCGCCGAGCGCCTTCCGGCTGGCGGCTCGGCTGGCGGCGGCGCCGCTGAACATTCCCGTGATGGAGTTCGTCCAGGGGATCCACCAGCCGGAGGGCAGCCCCGGCGATCTGGCCGAAATCCTGCTGGGCGGGCTGTTACGCAAGGTCGGCACCGCCGATCCGCTGGACGAAACCGGAATCGGCTACGAATTCCACGACGGGGTACGGGAACTGCTGCTGTCCGCCGGATTACGGGACGAGTCGCTGTACACCCTGCGCAGCGTCCTGGACCGGCTGGGCCGCCGCTGGAAGCCGCTGCATCTGCTGCGCGATCTGCTCAACCATCCCTCGGGGCCGGTGCGGGATCTGCCCGACACCGAGCGCCTGATGCCGTACATACGCCTTCAGGAACAGGTTTACCAGGCGCTTTCCGGGCCTTATCTCGAAGGCGCGCGCTCCTTTCGCGCCCTTGTCCTCGCGCGCCAAGCGCTCCCCCGCACGGGCGAAAGCCGCCCGGATCCCTTTGAAGACGTACCCAACTGGGGAAATGTGGTCCCCGAGGTTGCCGTGACTGACTCCATGACTCCCCGAACCCGTCCCTCGTCCCAAGCCGACGATTCACCATCCCCGCCGGCGCACGGCACGCCGGGTACGGCGGGGGAGCATTCGAGAGGAACCTTCGTGTCCGTGACCGCTGCCCGGTCCCTGCCCGCCGTGGAGGAGCGCCGCGCCGGGGATCCCCCGTCCATCTGGGGCAATGTGCCGCCCCGGAACAACAACTTCACCGGACGGCGGGCGCTGCTCGACACGCTTCACGAGCGACTGCGCAGCGAGGGTACGGCCGCCGTGCTCCCCGAAACACTGCACGGTCTCGGCGGGGTCGGAAAGTCCCAGATCGCCCTGGAGTACGTCCATCAGCACGCCGCGGACTACGACGCGGTGTGGTGGATTCCGGCGGAGCACCCGGAGCAGATCCGCCAGGCGCTGGTGCAGCTCGCCGACCGGCTCGGGCTGAAGGCGGGCATGGAGGCGAACACGGCCGTGCCCAGTGTGCTCGACGCGCTGCGCACCGGGCGCCCCTGCCGCAACTGGCTGCTGGTCTTCGACAACGCGGAGGAGCTGGAGACGGTCCGGCCGTTCTTCCCCGCGGGCGGGCCCGGCCGGATCCTGGTGACCTCGCGGAACGCCCAGTGGTCGCGTGCCGCCCGTACCGTCGAGGTGGATGTCTTCGAGCGCGAGGAGAGCATCCAACTGCTGCTTCGGCGGGGGCCGGAGCTGCCGAACGAGCAGGCCGACCGGATCGCCGAGACCCTGGGCGACCTGCCGCTGGCGATCGAGCAGGCGGCGGCGTGGCTCAGCGAGACGGGGATGCCGGTCGACGAGTACCTCCAGGTCTTCGAGGACGAGCGGGCGGACGTGAGCACCCGCCGCAACGAGCTGCTGGCCGCCGGGGTCCCGGTCGACTATCCCGAACCGGTCGCCGCCGCCTGGAACATGTCGCTGCGCCGCCTCGCGGAGCACCATCCGGGCGCTCTGCAACTGCTCCAGATGTGCTCCTTCTTCGCTCCCGAGCCGATCTCCCGGCGGCTGTTCTCGGGCATCCGGGGTGTCTCCCTCTCCCCCGAACTGTCGGAGGTGCTCCAGGATCCGATCAAGCTCGGCCATGCGATCCGGGAAATCAACCGTTACGCCCTGATCAAAATCAATCACCGGAGCAACACCATCGAACTGCACCGGCTGGTGCAGGCGGTGCTGATCGGCCAGATGTCCCCGCAGCAGCAGGCCGATATGCGGCACAGCGCCCATGTGCTGCTCGCCTACGGCGACCCCAATGACGTCTCGCCCGCCAACTGGGGCCGCTACGCGGACCTGCTGTCGCACGTCCGGGCTTCCCGCGCGATGGACTGCGACGACAAGTGGGTGCGCCAGATGGTGCGGAACCTGGTCCGGTTCCTCCATGTCTGGGGCGACCACGAGGGCGCGCTCGAACTCGGCAGCCGGGTGCGGGAGAAGTGGCAGGACTCGCTCGGCGAGGACAACCCGGAGACGCTCGCCATCTCCCGCACGCTCGGCCATGTCCTCACCCTGCTCGGCCAGTTCGAGCAGGCCCGGGAGCTCAACAGCCGGACGCTCGAGCTGACGCGTGCCGGCAACGGCGACGACCACGAGAACACGCTGGTCACCATCGGGGCGGTCGCCAAAGATGCCCGCTACCAGGGTGATTACGCGCGCTCCGTGGAGCTGGAGGCGGACCGCTGGCGGAGGACCATCCGGCTGTTCGGCGACGAGGACCCGTACACCATCGCCGCCGCGAACGACTACGCCCTGGCGCTGCGCTCCGCCGGGGATTACGCACGCGCCCGCGAGGTGGACGAGAACGCCCACAACCTCGCCGAGGTCGTCCTGGGCGAGGACTCGCTGCTGACGATCCTGCTGGAGTCCAATCTCTCGATCGACGTCCGGGAGAGCGGCGACTACGTCGCCGCCCGCACCATGCTGGAGCAGACCTGCGCCCGGGTCCGCCGACTGCTTCCGCAGAACGCGCCGATCGGCGTCTACGCCTTGCGCAACCTCGCCGTGGCCCGCCGCAAGGCGGGCGACCACGAGGGGGCGCTGGAGGTCACCCGGGAGGTCCTGGAGCGGTACCGGCTGCGCTACAGCGAGCCCAATCTGCATATCTCGGCGACCTCGCTGAACCTGTCCATGGACCTGCGCCAGACCGCCGACCTCGACGGCGCCCGCGAGCTGGGCCGCACATGCCTGGACGACATGCGGTCCATCCTCGGGCCACGGCACCCGGTGGCGCTGAGCGCGGCCGTCGATCTGGCCGTCACCCTGCGGCTGCTGGGAGAGACCGAGGCGGCACTCGCGCTCAACAAGGAGACGCTGCCGGTGCTGGTCGAGCAGCTGGGGGCGGACCATCCGATCGCCCTGGCCTGCGCGATCAATCTGGCCAGCGACCACTACACGCTGGCCGACTACCAGGAGGCCCGGGAGCTGGACACCGAGACGCTCGCGGCCTGCCGGTCACGGCTGGGCGAGGACCACCCCACCACGCTCGCCTGCGCCGTCAATCTGTCCGGGGATCTGCGCGCGCTCGGTGAGGGCCGGTCCGCCGAGGAGCTGCACCACGACTCCCTCGCCCGGATGCGCGCCGTCCTGAGCCCGAATCACCCGGCCACGGTCGCGGCGGCCCGGGGCATCCGCGCGGACTGCGATGTGGAGGCGCTCGCCTTCTGACAGCTCGGGCCCCGGTCCTCAGAGGGCTGTCCCGATCCAGGTCGCCAGCGCGACCGGATCGGGCACCGCGCCGCCGGAGTTCCGCAGCGCGCGGTGGACGGCGAGGATGACCTCCGGAGCACGGAGCATCGCCGTCCTGGCCGCGCCGTCCGGCAGGGTGAGGGCGAGCCCCGCCCAGGCCGCGATGTCGTCCGGAGCCTGGGCCAGGCGGCCGCGGTAGCCGCGCAGCGCGGCCGGCCGGTCGCCCATGACCCAGGCGAGGTCAGCTCCGTCCGGGGCAGCTCCGTCCGGGGCGTCGTCGCCGTCCTGCCCGGCCCGCAGCCGCTGCGGTGCGGTAAACCGGAGCCTGGCGAGCGCCGCCCGAGGCACCGTCTCCGTCGCGGCGGGCTCGACCGAGGCGGGGGGCAGCTCCCGGGGAGGCGTACCGCGCGTCCGCCAGGCCCGCACCCACCGGGCGAGCCCCGCGGGTTCGGGACGCAGATGGCGCATGCGGTACACGAGCCGGTGGTCGACGACCAGTTCCGCTGCCAGCCGCCGGGGTACGGACGGGACCGGCTGCGCGAGCCAGCCCGCCAGCCGCTCCGCCACCTGGTCGAGGAAGCTCCTCCCCAGGGGCGTCAGCTCGGCGTGGGTGCGCAGCGTCGTCAGCCCGTGGGCGGTCTGCTCCCGCCGCAGGGCGAACTCGAACGCGGCGGTGTCCCGGGCGGGCCCGGCCTCGGCCCGGTGCAGGCGGTCGTGCCAGAACCCGGTCATGCCCAGGAACGCGTACACCCCCTGGAGCAGTCCCCGCAGCGGCCTCGGATCCAGCCGCCACGGCGCGTGGTGGACCTCCTCCAGTCCCCCTTCGATCAGGGGCACCAGATCCATCAGGGCGCCGAGCTTGATGTGCTGGGCCTCGTGCACCAGCGCGGCGGCCAGGTCCGGCTCGTCCACGGGACCGTTCATCAGGACACAGCCGTATGCCTCCGGGGACGAGGCGCTGAACGGTTCGGGATGGGCCGCGTACGGTACGGGAACCACGGAGGCGACGCAGGCGGCGACCCCCGAGGGGTCCACGTTGCGCTGCTCCGCGACCAGCCGCCATGCACCCCCGAAACGTTCCTGCCAGCGTTTCCACTGGTCATCGGTGAGCCGGTCCGGCGGTCTGCTGCGGAAGAAGTCGCGATAGGGATCGATGTCGTCGAGATGGGGCGCGCAGACATAGCCCTGGTGATCCCCATGGAGCCGTCTGAGCCCGTGCCATCCAGGGGCGTCCCCGGCGAAGCCGGACGCGGGCAGCGGCACCGTATGCGGCCCGGCCACCACCGCCGCCCCCTCCGCCGTGCGCACGACCTCGGCGACCGTGGCGTGGTCCGGTACGAGGGCGAATCCCAGCGCGGGAAGCATCACCCCGCCGTCACGCACCACGACCGCGATACGGAAGTCGATGCCCGCGAGGAGGGCGGCCGAGGCCGCCACCGCGTACAGATAGCCGGTCTCGCTCCACAGCGGCGCGTCCGTGGGTTCCTGGCCGCGCAGCTGACGCAGGCACCGGCTGAGCCACACCCCCGTCTGCGGATGCAGCAACAGCCGCTCCACGGCGGCCGGGGAGCGACGCTCGGCGCGTATCAGCAGCCGCCACGCCTCCCCGGCGGGCGGCAGCGGACCGGGAAGGGCAGGATGCGTGGCGGCCACCTCGACCAGCGCCCGCAACAGCAGCATCGCGCGGCTGCGCTGACCGGATCTCAGCTCGGCGACCGATGACGCACTTCCCGAACCAGCGGCCAGCTCGGTGAAGCACAGCGCCGATAAATGATGGCGGGAGTCCGTCAACTCACGCAACTCTGCTGCGTCGCATCGGAGGAGCTGGCAGACGTCGCCGGGTTTCGGACGGCGCAGATCAGTCGCAGCGCCACCGCGGTCGTCCCTTCATCCCGGTCGAGGTCTTCCAGCGTCGCTCCCGAAAGGTCCAGCAGCTCCGTCTCGACCTCGGTCGCGACTCGCTCCATGTCACCGTCCTCCTCCGGACGTTCCACACCGACTCACGTGAGGCATCCCCATGGTGACCTACCCCTATTGATTGCGAAAGGGTGAACACAGCCAGCAGACACCTGGCTTGTCAAGATTTTCGGACACACCGGCCTGCCCCGGAGGATGGCCGGTATGCCACTGTCAGGTGCCCGTTCCGGAGTGGACCGACTCGACCTCGAACACGCCGCCGCAGACGCGGAAGGAGCGCGCCGGGACGGTCATGGAGGTGTAGGAGTCCGGCGGATAGGCCCGGATGCGGGTCGGTGTGCGTCGGCACGGCTTGTCCGTGGTGCCCTCGTTGAGGGTGTGCAGCATCGCGGAGGCGCTGGCGCCCGGCGGCAGGGAGACCGTGGAGCGCGCCGCGCCGCGCCGGGTGGCGGGGTCGCCGATCACGGAGCCCGCGGAGTCCAGCAGCGAGACCCCGGGGAAACCGGTGAGCGTGCAGGTGCCGGTGGACTTGTTGGTGAGCACCAGCGGCATATACACATTGCCCGCTCCCACGTCCTTGCGCCCGAGGGAGAGGCGCAGCTGCTCGGTGGAGCAGACGCGCCGGGCGCCGGGCCGCGACGCGGTGGTGTGCGCCGCCGTGGCGGCGGAGGAGATGGACGCCGACGCGGAGTGTGTGACGGGGTACGTCGCGGAGCGCGAGGACGCGGGGTGCGATGCGGGCGGCACCGTGCGCCCGGTGTGCGCCGCCGACCGGGTGACCGACGAGGCGGCCGCGTCACCGCCGTCCGACGCACCGGACGTGCCGGGCGGCGCGGACTGGTCCCCGGTGTCGGCACCGCAGGCCGTCACCAGGGCCAGCGCGCCGACGAGCAGCGCGCATAAGCGCCATCGCCGGGACCTCCGGGGCCTGGGCGTCGTGGTGTCGTTCCGTTGCGCCATAGCGACCTCCCGGGGTCGTGTCCGCTCTCTTTTGGCTCCCCCTTCCCCGCATGGACGCCCTTATGTCTCCGGGAACATTGATCGCATACCCCGGCAATTCCTCATGCGGAAATCCCCCGTCCCCGGTGACCCGGGAGCCACCGGGGCCGCCGGTCACATCACCAGGTGTGCCTTGCTGTGGGTGACTTCCTCGATGTCGCCGCCTGCCTTGCCGATCAGCCGGTGGGCCAGGTTGCTCAGTGCCCTCGCCGCCGCGATCTCCTCGCCGACCCGCGGCTGTGCCGGGTCCTCGGGGTTGCGGTTCGCGCGGCCCTGGGCGAGCATCTCGGTGCCGTCGTGCATCCGCAGCCGGACGACCGCTTCGGTCAGCGGCCCGATCTCACGGAATTCCATCTGGATGTCGCATCCCACGATCGTCTCCATCACGATCACCTCCTGCGTTACCTTCCAGGATGCGCCTCCCCCCGCTGTCCGGTCGACCTGGTCAGCAGGTCCATCACCTCGGCGTCGCCGGTCTGGGAGAAGTCCTCGTACCACTCGCCGACCGCGGAGAAGTCCGGGGGCGCGGACAGGCACACCACCTCGTCCGCGTCCTCGCGCAGCGAGGCGACCGCGTCGGGCGGCGCCACCGGGACGGCCAGCACGGAGCGGGCCGCTCCCTGGGCCCGGGCGACCCGGCAGGCGGCCCGGGCCGTGGCGCCGGTCGCGATGCCGTCGTCCACGATGATCGCCGTACGGCCCTCCACCGGGATCCGCGGCCGGTCGCCGCGGAAGCGCCGCGCCTGGCGGGTCAGCTCGGCCTGCTCGGTCCGCTCCACCTCGGCGATCTCCTCCTCGTCCGCCCGGCTCATCCGGACGATCGCCTCGTGGACGACCCGGACCCCGCCTTCGCCGATGGCGCCGAAGCCCAGTTCCCGGTGGAAGGGGACACCGAGCTTGCGGACGATGATCACGTCCAGTGGCGCGTTCAGCGCCCGGGCCACCTCGAAGGCCACCGGCACCCCGCCCCGCGGCAGCCCCAGCACCACGGGCTTCTCCTCGGCCAGCGGCATCAGCCGCTCGGCGAGACGCCGTCCGGCGTCCACCCGGTCAGTGAAGATCATCGCTCACCCCCGGCACGGTTCCTCTCCTTCGAATCAAGCCGACATTTCTCCGGTCCGCAAACCGGCCGCAAACCGGCGGCGGCTCCGGCACCCTGGAGGTATGGAGCACGCCACAAACCGGGACGATTCCGGTTACCCCGTCTACGTCGAATCATTCGACTCCGACAGCCGTTACCGGCGGGTGCGGCTTCGGGGGGTGGGGTGCGAACCCCTCGAAAAGGAGGAGTTCGTGCCGCGCGTCCGGCAGGTCTTCCCCGGCATCGACCTCGACGACCCGGATCAGGTCCACTGGGCCGACCGGCCCGGGCAGTGGCCGCGGTGGCATCCGGGCGAGGCATGAGCGCTCATGGGCGTCCTGGTCGGCACCTCGGGGTGGCAGTACAAGGACTGGCGCGGCGTCCTCTACCCCGCCGACTGCCCGCAGCGGCTGTGGCTGGAGGAGTACGCCAGGGGCTTCACCACGGTCGAGAGCAATAACGCGTTCTACCGGCTTCCCGATCACGATCAGTTCGCCGTCTGGCGGGACCGCACGCCCAGCGGGTTCGTGATGGCGCTCAAGGCCAGCCGCTATCTCACCCACATCAAGCGGCTGCGCGACCCGAAGGAGCCGGTGGCGCGGCTGATGTCCCACGCGGAAGGGCTCGGCGACCGGCTGGGTCCGGTCCTGCTCCAGCTCCCGCCGACGCTGCGGGCCGACCCCGGGCTGCTGGACACTTGTCTGGCCTGCTTCCCGGCCGGTACCCGGGTGGCGGTCGAGCCGCGCCATGATTCCTGGTGGACCGGGGAGGTCCGGGCGCTGCTGGAGGACCACGGCGCCGCGCTGTGCTGGGCGGACGTGGGCTCGCGCCCGGCCGCCCCGCTGTGGCGGACCGCCGGGTGGGGGTACGTACGGTTCCACGGCGGCCGGGCCGAGCCCGCGCCGCGCTACGGCCGCCAGGCGCTCGCCACGTGGGCGCGCCGGGTGCATGACACCTGGCCGGGCGAGGCCGACGTCTACGCGTACTTCAACAACGACACGGGCGGGGCGGCGGTCCACGACGCCGTCGTCTTCGCCCGTGCCGTCGCCCGGCTGGGCCGCACGGTCAGCCGTACGCCCGCGCTCTGAGCGGCCCGCCCTCCGGCGCGGCTGTTCCTTGATCTCCGACGCTGCTACTCCTTGACCGCGCCGCCCAGCATGCCCTCGATGAAGCGGCGCTGGAGTGCCACGTAGACGATCACCACCGGCAGCGCGATCAGCACCGACGCCGCCGCGAGCAGCGCCGCGTCCGAGCTGTGCTGCCCCTGGAAGAAGGCGAGGCCGAGGGGGACGGTGCGGTGGGCCTCGTCGCTGACCATCACCAGCGCCATCAGGAACTCGTTCCACGTCCACATGAAGGTGATGACGACCATCGTGGAGATCGCCGGACGGCCCATCGGGACCAGCACCCGCCACAGCGTGGTCCAGCTGTTCGCCCCGTCGATCCGGGCCGCCTCGATCACCGCCCGGGCACTGCCCCGGAAGTACGTCCGCATCCAGAACACGCCGAACGCCAGCGACTGGGCGGTCTGCGGAAGGATCAACGCCCAGTAGGTGTCGGTGAGTCCGGCGTACCGCAGGTCGAAGTAGAGCGGGACCACCAGGGCCTCCTGCGGCAGGGTCAGCCCGATCACGAAGAGGTAGAACAGCGCGGTGGAGCCGGGGAAGCGCATCACCCCGAAGGCGTACGCGGCGAGCACGGCCAGCACGGTGGTGGCCGCGACCACGACCGTGGTGA
The DNA here is from genome assembly GCF_003721215.1 of Streptomyces botrytidirepellens. Classification (NCBI taxonomy): domain Bacteria; kingdom Bacillati; phylum Actinomycetota; class Actinomycetes; order Kitasatosporales; family Streptomycetaceae; genus Streptomyces; species Streptomyces botrytidirepellens. The sequence goes on along the minus strand of NZ_RIBZ01000012.1, from coordinate 31,602 downwards.
CCAGGACCGAGTTGCCGAGGTAGGTGCCGAAGTGGCCGCGGCTCCAGGCGTCGGCGAAGTTGCCCCAGTGCAGCCCGCCGCGCGGCAGCGAGAACCCGGTGTCCAGGGAGCCCTGCGAGCCGAACGCGGTGGAGAGGATGCCGACGACGGGGATGAGCGAGAGGACGGCGAACAGGGTGAGGAGGGCGTAGGTGACGCCGCGTTCCAGGCGTGTGGTCATGCCCGCCGCCCTTCCACGAGCCGGGAGACCGTGACGGTCAGGGCGAAGATCAGGACCGTGAGGGCCACGCCGACGGCGGCGGCCGAGCCGACCTGGTTGGTCTCGAAGGCCCGGTGGTACACCTCGTAGGCGGGTACGGAGGTGGCGTTCCCGGGGCCGCCGCTGGTCGTGACGTAGATCAGGTCGAAGTTGCGCAGGCCCGCGACGATGGTCAGGGTCAGCGCCACCGCGATGTGCGGCCTCAAGGCCGGGAGGGTCACGGCGAGGAACTCCCGGACCGGCCCGGCGCCGTCGATCCGCGCCGCCTCGTACAGCTCGCGCGGGATGCGCTGGACCCCGGCGAGGAAGAGGACCATGCACAGCCCGGTGCCCACCCACGTGCCGATGACCCCGACGGCGGGCAGCGCCCAGGTGTAGTCGCCGAGCCAGGGGCGGGCGAGGGAGCCGAGGCCGACCGCGCGCAGGGTGTCGTTGAGCAGTCCGTCGGGGGCGAGGATGGACCGCCAGGCCACGGCGACCACGATGAGCGCCAGGACCTGCGGCAGGAAGAGGACGGTGCGGAAGAAGGTCATGCCGTGGATCCGGACCCGGGACATCGCGGCCGCCAGCAGCAGCCCGATGGCCACCGGCAGGGCCGCGTAGAACACGAGCAGCAGCAGGGCGTGGGCGAACGGGGCGCGCAGCGCGGGGTCGCCGAACAGGTCGCGGTAGTTGTCGAACCCGGCCGGGGTGGCGACGGTCAGCCCGTCCCAGTGGACGAACGACAGCCACACCGACTGCCCGAAGGGGTAGAGCAGGAACACCGCGTACACGAGCAGCGCGGGCAGGACGTAGAGATAGCCGACGGCACGCGGCTCACCGGGCGCCCGGCGGCGGTACGCCCTGATCAGGGCGGCGGGCCTCATCGCGACTCCGCCGCGGCGTGGCGCTGCCGCTGTTTGTCCAGGAAGGCGCCGTAGTCCCGTTGCAGGGTGGCGGCCAGCTTGTCCGGGGAGGTCTTGCCGCTGACGACGCCCTGGAGGGCGGCCGAGAGGGTGTCGTAGAAGGTGGGGGTGGCGTAGTCGAGGTACGGAACGAGGCCGTCGGCGGCGCTGAGCCGCTTCCAGCCGTCGACCATCTGACCGTCCACGGTGTCCGGGGCGACCCGGGCCGCGGCCGGGCCGGGGACGGCGGGCAGCACTCCGTGCCGGGTCATGACGTCCGAGGCGTGGGCGCTGGTGATGAAGTCGAGGTAGGCGGCGGCCACTTCGGGGTGGCGGGAGCGGGAGGTGATGGACCACGCGAGGCCCTGGCCGCCGGTGGTGACGGGGGCGCCGCCGGGCTTCGCGGGCGGCGGGGGCATGAGGCCGAGCTTGTCGCCCATCGTCTTCTTGAGGTCGGCCAGCAGCCAGGTGCCGGTCATCAGGTACGCGCCGTCGCCGGAGGCGAACTTCTTGGCCGCGTCGTCGTATCCGAGGCCGTTGGCGCCCTTCGACAGATAGCCGCGCTTCATCCAGTCGGTGAGGGTCGCGGCGGCGTCCTTGGTGGCCGCGGTGTCGAAGCCGGAACCGCGGCCGAGGACGGTGTCCCGGGTCGCGGCGGCCGCGTACTGGTCCTGGAGCACCCCGAAGGTGTGGATCGCCGGGTACTTGTCGAGGTTGCCGAACTGGACGGGCAGTTCGCCGCGCTCCTCGAGGCGGGCGAGCCCGGCGGTGAACTCGCCCCAGGTCTCGGGTGGTTCCAGGCCCGCCTTCCGCAGCAGGTCCTTGTTGTAGTAGAGGCCGACGAACTCGCCGGTCTGGGAGATGCCGTAGAGCCGTCCGCGGCCGAAGTCGGTGCCGTCGGTGGAGACCCGGTTGAGGTTGAGGAGCGTGTTCGGGTAGCGGGTGTTCCAGTCGTAGATCCCGGCGTAGTTGTCGAGCGGGGCGAGCAGCCCGGCCCGGACGAAGGAGACCATGTCCGGGTAGCCCTGGTTGGCCTGGATGACGTCGGGCGGGTTGTTGCCGGACACGGCGAGCTTGAGCGTGGTCTTGAGGTCGGTGAAGCTCCGCGCCACCCGCTTGATCCGCACATTGGGGTACTTCCGCTCGAACTCCCGGTTCAGCTGGGTGATTTCGCCGTTCGTGCCACCGCGGATCTCCTGGTCCCACACGGTCAGCGTGGTCTTTCCGGCCGCTTTCGGGTCGGGTACGGCGGTGGACACGCCGGTCCCGGATCCGGCGGCCCCCGAGCCGTCGGTGCCGGGCACACAGCCCGCGGCGAGCAGGGTGGCGCCGAGGGCGAGGACGGCCGGTAAGGCGCGGCGGGGACATCCCATGCGGTTCTCCGTTTCTGCGGGCGTCAGGCCTCTTCTGGGGCCGTCAGCCCTTACGACGGGCGTCAGGCCCCGCGGGCGTCGGCGGCCCGGAAGCCGATGGTGGGCAGGGCCCGCAGCCGCGGCCAGTCGCGCGCCCCGGCCGGGATCAGGCCGTCCAGGAAGCGGTGGCGCGCCACCAGCTCGCGGTCCCCGGAGCGGGCCGTACGGTCCCACCACGCGGCCACCTCGGCCCAGCCGGGCGCGGCGAGCGCGCCGCCGAAGTGCTGGACGGAGAGGGCGGCGGTGAGGTTGGCGAAGGCGAGCCGGTCGGCGAGCGGCCAGCCCGCGAGCGTTCCGGTCATGAAACCGGCGACGAACACGTCGCCCGCCCCGGTGGGGTCGAGCGCCTCCACGGCGAGGCCCGGCACCTCGGCGCTCTCCCCGGTGTGGGAGTCGATGCCGATGGCACCCTCGGCGCCCCGGGTGACCACCGCGATCGGCACCAGCTCGGCCAGGGCGCGCACCGCCCGTTCGGGCGTGTCGGTGCGGGTGTAGCGCTGTGCCTCGGTGGCGTTGGGCAGGAAGGCATGGGTGTACGGCAGGTCGGGGAGGGTGGCCAGGTCCCAGCGGCCGGACTCGTCCCAGCCCACATCGGCGAAGATCTTGGCTCCCTGGGCGTGGGCCTGGCGCACCCAGTCCTCCTGGCGGCCCGGCTCGTAGGCGGTCACACAGGCCCGGGAGCGGGGCGGCGCGGGCCGGGTGGCGGGCGGCGGGGCGGGGTGCTCGTGCGTGACCATGGTGCGTTCGCCCTCGTACGCCATGGACACGGTGACCGGTGAGTGCCAGCCGGGGACGCGCCGGGAGTGGGTGAGGTCGACGCCCTCGTGGTGCGCCAGGCTCTCCCAGCAGTAGTCGCCGTAGACGTCGGCGCCGAAGGCCGCGGCGAGGGTGGTGTGCAGGCCGAGCCGGGCGAGGGCGGTGGCCATGTTGGCGATGCCGCCGGGGCTGGAGCCCATGCCGCGGGCCCAGGACTCCGTGCCGCGCACCGGGGCGTGGTCGAGGCCGGTGAAGATGATGTCCAGGAAGACGGTGCCGGTGAGGTAGACGTCGTGTTCGGGTTCGGCGGGGGTGCGCAGCGCGGCGAGCGGGTCGATCGGCTGTATCGGACCGGGGGCTGCGGACGTGGGGCTCACCGGCGCGCCTCTCCTCGTTCGTCATGACGTCGGATGAGCGACACCATGCACCTCGGAGGGGCGTTGTGCAAGAGGTCGGTCATAGTCGCGCAGAGTCGCTCAGGTGGAGTACGTTGCCCCCATGCTGCGAGAGACCCGCCACGCGAAGCTGCTGAGCATCCTCGGCGAGGAGGGCGTGCTGCCGATCGGGGAGATCGCCAAGCGCCTGGAGATCAGCGAGGCCACGGCCCGCCGGGACCTCGCCGAGCTGGGCCGGGCCGGTCGGCTGACGCGGGTCTACGGCGGCGCGGTGGCGGCCCCCACCCCGGACGAGGAGCGGCCGTTCGGCGAGGTGGCAGTGGATGAGCCGGAGGAGAAGGCGGACGTGGCCCGGCGCGCGGCGGAGCTGGTCGCGGACGGCGATGTGCTGCTGCTGGACATCGGCACCACCACGCTCCACCTCGCCCGGCTGCTGCGGGGCCGTCCGGTCACGATCGTGACCAGCAATCTGGCGATCTACGACGAGCTGCGCGACGACCCCGAGGTGACGCTGATCCTGCTCGGCGGGCAGGTGCGCGCCAACTACCGTTCCGTGGTCGGCTTCCTCACCGAGTCCAACATCCGCCAGCTGCGGGTGGGGCGGCTCTTCCTCGGCGCGAGCGGGGTGCTGTCCGACGGCAGCGTGCTGGACAGCACGCATGTGGAGGTGCCCGTCAAGCGGGCCATGCTCGCCTCGGCCCGGCAGGTGGTGCTGCTGGTCACCGCGGGCAAGTTCCCGGGGGACACCGGGCTGGCCCGGATCTGCGGGCCCCGGGAGATCGACACCCTGATCACCAACAAGACGTCCGATCCCGCGACGCTCGATGTGTTCCGTGAGGCCGATGTGGAGGTAGTGACCGTATGAGGCTGACCGTGCTGGGTGGCGGCGGTTTCCGTATGCCGCTGGTGTACCGGGCCCTGCTGGAGGACACCGGGGACGACGCCGGGCGCTGCACCGAGCTGGTGCTGTACGACACCGACCGGCACCGGCTGGACGCGATCGGCGCGGTCCTGGCCGAGCAGGCGAAGGACCGCCCCGCGGGTCTGCCCGCCGCGCCCTCGGTGCGGGCCACCACCGACCTGGACGACGCGCTGCGCGGCACCGACTTCGTGTTCTCGGCGATCCGGGTCGGCGGTCTGGAGGGCCGCGCGAGCGATGAGCGGATCCCGCTCGGCGAGGGCGTCCTCGGGCAGGAGACGGTCGGCGCGGGCGGGGTGCTGTACGGGCTGCGCACCCTGCCGGTGGCGACGCGGATCGCCGAGCGGATCGCCGCCGTGGCCCCGGACGCCTGGGTCATCAACTTCACCAACCCCGCGGGCATGGTCACCGAGGCCATGCGGCGGGTGCTGGGCGACCGGGTGATCGGCATCTGTGACTCGCCGGTCGGGCTGTGCCGGCGGGCGGCGCGGGCGCTGGGCGCTGACCCGGACCGGGCGGTCTACGACTACGTGGGCCTCAACCACCTCGGCTGGCTGCGGCGCGTGGTGGTGGACGGCCGGGACCGGATGCCGGAGCTGCTGGCCGACGCCGGGGCGCTGGAGTCCTTCGAGGAGGGCAAGCTGTTCGGGGCGGAGTGGCTCCGGACCCTGGGCGCGCTGCCCAACGAATACCTGCACTACTACTACTTCAACCGCGAGGCGGTGGCCGCCATCCGGCAGGCCACGGCCACCCGGGGGGAGTTCCTGCGGGAGCAGCAGGCCCGCTTCTACGAGACGGCCCGCACCGCCGACGGCGGGGCGCTCGCGGCCTGGGAGCGGACCCGGCTGGAGCGCGAGACCACGTACCTGGCCGCGAGCCGGGAGGCCAGCGGCGGCTGGGAGCGCGACTCGTGCGATCTGGACGGCGGCGGCTACGACCGGATCGCGCTGGCCATCATGCGGGCCATCGCCCGCGACGAACGCACCACGCTGATCCTCAACGTCGGCAACCGCACGGCCGTCCCCGGACTGGACGAGGACGCGGTGGTGGAGGTGCCCTGCCTCGTGGACGCGGGCGGGGCGCGCCCCATGGCCACCGGTGCGGTGGCCCCGGACCAGCTCGGACTGATGCTGTCGCTGAAGGCGGTCGAACGCGCGACGATCGAGGCGACTGAGGCGTCCGGGGCTGTCGGGGCGTCCGGGACCGGTGGCGGCGCTGCCCGGAGCGCGGCCCTGCGCGCCCTCGCGCTGCATCCGCTGGTTGACTCGGTCAACGTGGCGGGCCGCATCCTCGACACTGCGGGCTACCGGCGGTAGCACATGTCCGAACGGGCTTTCCCCAGACCTTGATCACGCCCGAACGGGCTGCTTTTCGGCCAGCTTTTCGGAAGCGGGCACGATGCGGGCATGCCCCGCACCATCCCGGGCGTCCGCGATCCTCGCAGCGCTTCCACTGACCGATGCTGACCTGCTGAGATAACGTTCGTGAAACGGGCACATCCGGTCATGATCCGTCCCGTGCCAAGCCTGGCCACTCCGGTTGCGTGCTTGTAAAACTTCTCGCCAAGCCCGAAGAAGAAGCAGGTGATGCGGTGTGGACGCGGAGGAACGCCGTCGGGAGATCCTCGACATGGCGCGGCGTGCCGGGGTCGTCGACGTCGGCAAGCTCGCCGCGGACCTCGGGGTGTCCAAGGAGACGGTGCGCCGCGATCTGCGGGTACTGGAGGAACACGGTCTGGTCCGGCGCACCCACGGCGGCGCGTACCCCGTGGAGAGCGCCGGTTTCGAGACCACCCTCGCCTTCCGCACCACCATGCACGTCCCGGAGAAGTCGCGGATCGCGACCGCGGCCGCCGAGCTGCTGGGCGACGCCGAGACGGTCTACATCGACGAGGGCTTCACCCCGCAGCTGATCGCCGAGGCGCTGCCCCGGGACCGGCCGCTCACCGTGATCACCGCGTCCCTCGCGACCGCGAGCGGGCTCGCCGGGCGTGAGAACACCACGGTGCTGCTGCTGGGCGGCCGGGTTCGCGGCGGCACGATGGCCACCGTCGACCACTGGGCGACCCACATGCTCTCCGGCTTCGTCATCGACCTGGCGTTCATCGGCGCCAACGGCATCTCCCGGCAGTACGGGCTCACCACCCCCGACCCGGCGGTCAGCGAGGTCAAGGCGCAGGTGGTGCGGGTGTCCCGGCGCAAGGTGTTCTCCGGGGTGCACACCAAGTTCGGGGCCGTCAGCTTCTGCCGGTTCGCGGACGTGTCCGACTTCGAAACGATCGTGACCGACACCGGGCTCCCCGTGACCGAAGCCCACCGATATTCGCTGCTGGGCCCGCAGATCCTNCCGGGCTCCCCGTGACCGAAGCCCACCGATATTCGCTGCTGGGCCCGCAGATCCTCCGGGTCTGACCCCCACCCGCCCCTTCCCTCCCTCCCCCACACACGTCCCCCTCCCTTCCCCACGTCCCTCCGATTGGACCCGTTATGCCAGTCCTGACACTTCGTGCTGCCCGGATACCGGTCGTGGCCCTGACCGCGGGCGCGCTCCTCGCGGGGTGCGCCGGTATGGGCGGCGGCAGCTCCGGTGGCAACACCATCAACGTGCTGATGGTGAACAACCCGCAGATGATGGAATTGCAGAAGCTGACCGCGAAGCATTTCACCAAGGAGACGGGCATCAAGGTCAAGTTCACGGTGCTGCCGGAGAACGATGTCCGCGACAAGATCAGTCAGGACTTCTCCAATCAGGCCGGGCAGTACGACGTCGCCACCATCAGTAATTTCGAGGTGCCGTTCTACGCCGAGAACAGCTGGCTGATGCCGCTGGACGAGCATGTCGCCAAGGACAAGGCATTCGACCAGAAGGACATTCTTCCGCCGATGCGCCAGTCACTGACCGCCGGTGACGGACAGCTGTACGCGGAGCCCTTCTACGGCGAGTCGTCGTTTCTGATGTACCGCAAGGACGTCTTCGCCGAGAAGAATCTGAAGATGCCCAAGCGGCCCACCTGGAATCAGGTGGCGGACCTCGCGGCCAAGGCCGACGGCGCCCGCAAGGGGATGAAGGGCATCTGTCTGCGCGGGCTGCCCGGCTGGGGCGAGCTGATGGCGCCGCTCACCACGGTCGTCAACACCTTCGGCGGCACCTGGTTCACCAAGGACTGGAAGGCGCAGCTGACCTCGCCCGAGTTCGTCAAGGCGACCAAGTTCTATGTCGACTTGGTGCGCAAGCACGGCGAGGCCGGTGCCTCCCAGTCCGGCTTCGCCGAGTGCCTCAACAACCTCACCCAGGGCAAGAGCGCCATGTGGTACGACGCCACGTCGGCAGCCGGTTCGCTGGAGGCCGCCAAGTCGCCCGTCAAGGGCAAGATCGGCTACGTCCAGGCGCCGGTGGAGAAGACCGACAGCTCGGGCTGGCTCTACACCTGGGCCTGGGGCATCCAGAAGGCCTCGCGCAACTCCGACAAGGCGTGGAAGTTCATCTCCTGGGCCTCCAGCAAGGAGTACGAGAAACTGGTCGGCAAGACCTTCGGCTGGTCCAACGTGCCCGCGGGCAAGCGGGCCTCCACCTACGCCAACGAGGACTACCGCACGTCCGCGGGCGCGTTCTCCGAGGTCACCCGAAAGGCCATCACCAGCGCCAAGCCGCGCGATCCCGGCGTACAGGAACGGCCGACCATCGGCATCCAGTTCGTCGACATCCCCGAATTCGCCGATCTCGGCACCAAGGTCGCCCAGGAGATCAGCGCCGCCATCGCCGGGAAGCAGTCCGTCGAGCAGGCATTGAAGACATCGCAGAAGCTGGCCGAGAAGGTGGGCGAGGAGTACCGAGATGAGTAATCCGACAACCGCGGTCCCCGTCCGCGGCGAGCGCCCGCCGGCCGTGGCCGCCGCCTCCCGGAACGCCTCCCGGCCGCCGAGGAACCGGGCACGGGAATGGGCCACCCGGGCACCGCTGATGCCCGCCCTGATCTTCCTGATCGTGGTCACCCAGCTGCCGTTCGTGGCGACGCTGGTGATCTCCCTCTTCGACTGGAACTCGTTCCGCCCCGACAACCGTGAATTCGCGGGGCTGGAGAACTACACGACGGTCGCGAGCGACCCGGCGCTGCGCGAGTCGATCCTCACCACCGTGCTGCTGACCGCCACCGTGGTCATCATCAGCGTGGTGCTGGGGCTGGCGCTGGCGCTGCTGCTGGACCGCAAGTTCCGCGGCCGGGGGCTCGTCCGTACGATGCTCATCGCGCCGTTCCTGCTGGTGCCGGTGGCCTCGGCGCTGCTGTGGAAGCATGCGCTGTACAACCCCGAGTACGGGCTGTTCAACGGCGTCCTCACCTGGCTGGGCGGACCCCAGCCGGAATGGCTCAGCGACATGCCGCTGATGGCCGTGGAGGCGTCGCTGATCTGGCAGTGGACACCGTTCATGATGCTCATCCTGCTGGCCGGGCTCCAGAGCCGGCCGCTGGACATGATCGAGGCGGCCCGGCTGGACGGCGCGGGCAACTGGCAGATCTTCCGCTTTCTGACGCTGCCCCATCTGCGGCGCTATCTGGAGCTGGGCACCCTGCTCGGGTCGATCTACATCGTGCAGAACTTCGACGCGGTGTTCACCCTCACCCGTGGCGGCCTCGACACCGCCAACCTCCCCTACACCATCTACGAAACCTTCTACAACGCCCACGAGTACGGGCTGGCATCGGCAGCGGGTGTGCTGGTCGTGATCGGCACGATCATCATCGCCACCTTCGCGCTGCGCGTGGTGTCGTCCCTCTTCCGTGAGGAGGCGTCCCGCGCATGACCACCCTGACCGCCCCCGCCACCATCACCGCTGTTCCGCCGTCCGCCCGCCGGGCCAAGCGCCGCGGTGCCGCGCTCGGCCTGCTGGCCTGGTTCATCGGCATCCTGTTCGTCCTGCCGGTGCTGTGGATGCTGCTCACCTCCTTCCACTCCGAGAGCGACGCCGCCACCAACCCGCCCTCCCTGGCCGCCCCGTTGACCCTCGACGGCTACAAGGCGTTCTTCGGTGTGGACGGCGGGGCCAGCCCCTGGCCCGCGCTGCTCAACTCGATGGGCACGTCCCTGTTCTCCACCCTCTTCGTGCTGGTGCTGGCGCTCCCGGCCGCGTACGCGCTGTCGATCCGGCGGGTGCGCAAGTGGACCGACGTGATGTTCTTCTTCCTGTCCACCAAGATGCTGCCGGTGGTGGCCGGGCTGCTGCCGGTGTACCTGTTCGCGAAGGACATCGGCTTCCTGGACAACGTCTGGCTGCTCGTCATCCTCTACACGTCGATGAACCTGCCGATCGCCGTGTGGATGATGCAGTCCTTCCTCGCCGACATCCCCGTGTCCATCATCGAGGCCGCCCAGATGGACGGGGCGCGGCTGACGACCATCCTGTGGCGGGTCGTCGCCCCGATCGCCGGTCCCGGCATCGCCGCCACCTCGCTGATCTGCTTCATCTTCAGCTGGAACGAAATGCTGTTCGCGCAGGTGCTCACCGGCGTGGTCGCCCAGACCGCACCGGCCTTCCTGACCGGCTTCGTCACCAGCCAGGGGCTGTTCCTGGCCCAGGTGTGCGCCGCGTCGATCGTCATCTCCCTGCCGGTGCTCGCCGCGGGGTTCGCCGCCCAGGACAAACTCGTCCAGGGCCTGTCGCTAGGAGCAGTCAAATGAGGGCCGCCGTCATCGAAGCACCCGGCAAGGTCACCGTCGCCACGGTCGCGGACCCGGCCCCGGGGCCCCGCGAGGTCGTCGTCGACGTGGCGGCCTGCGGGCTGTGCGGAACCGATCTGCACATCCTCCAGGGCGAGTTCGCGCCCACCCTGCCGATCGTGCCCGGCCATGAGTTCGCCGGAGAGGTCGTGGGCGTCGGCAAGGACGTCACCGAGGTGGCGGTCGGCGACCGGGTCGCGGTCGACCCCTCCCTGCACTGCCACGAATGCCGCTACTGCCGCATCGGCCGGGGCAACCTGTGCGACAACTGGAACGCCATCGGGGTCAGCGTCCCCGGCGGTGCCGCCGAGTTCGCCGTCGCGCCGGTGGCCAACTGCGTCAAGCTCCCCGAGCACGTGGACGTGGGCGACGCGGCCCTGATCGAGCCGCTGTCCTGCGCGGTGCGCGGCTACGACGTCCTCAGCGGCAACCTGGGCGCCGAAGTACTCATCTACGGCTCCGGCACCATGGGGCTGATGATGCTGGAGCTGGCCAAGCGGACCGGCGCCACCAGCGTCGACGTCCTCGACGTCAACCCCGAGCGGCTGTCCACCGCCACCACCCTCGGCTGCTCCCGGGCCGCGGGCTCGGCCGACGAGCTCGACCAGCCGCGCGGCTGGGACGTGGTCATCGACGCCACCGGCAACCAGGCCGCCATCCAGGACGGTCTTGGCCGGGTCGCCAAGGCGGGCACGTTCCTGCAGTTCGGGGTCTCCGACTACGCGACCCGGGCCACCATCGAGCCGTACAAGATCTACAACCAGGAGATCACCATCACCGGCTCCATGGCGGTCCTGCACAGCTACGAGCGCGCCGCCGGGCTCTTCGCCTCCGGTGTCCTCGACCCGAAGATCTTCATCAGCCACCGGATGCCGCTCGCCGAATACCCCGAGGCGCTGGAGCAGTTCCGGTCCGGCCAGGGCCGCAAGATCGTGGTCGAGCCGTAACCGTGTGTGGTTGACGGCCCAGGTCCCCCCGCAGCAGGCTTGGGCCGTACCGATCACGGTGGAATGGGAGGCGGCGGGATGGGCGGCGCGGTAGTGGTGGGCGGCGGGCTCGCGGGGACGCTGGCGGCGGCCGCGCTCCTGGGCCACGTGGACACGGTCACCGTCGTGGAGCGCGACCGGTACCCGGAGCAGCCCGTCTTCCGCAAGGGCGTCCCCCAGGGCCGCCATCTGCACGTCCTCCTCAGCGGCGGCCGCCGCGCCCTGGAGAAGCTGCTCCCCGGGATCAACGCCGAACTGGAGGCGGCGGGCGCGCACCGTCTGGAGGCGCCGCGCGATGTCATCACCAAGGCCCCGAACGGCTGGCAGCGCCGTTTCCACGAGGGCCGCCACGCCACGCTGAGCTGCACCCGGGCCCTGCTGGACGCCACCGTACGAGCCCGGGTGCTGGCCGGGGCCGAGCGCTCCGGGACCCGGGTGGAGGTGCTCCAGGCGACCGAGGTCACCGGGCTGCTCGGCGGGGCGGACCGGGTGACCGGTGTGCGGCTGCGGTCGCGCGCCGCCGAGCGCGCGGAGCGCGAGCTGCCCGCCGACCTGGTGATCGACGCTTCGGGGCGGGGCTCACGCGCCCCGAAGTGGCTGGACGACCTCGGCCACCGGGCGCCGCGCGAGGAGGTCGTCGACGCGGGGATCGGCTACTGCACCCAGATGTTCCGGCCCGCCGCGCCGTGGGACATGGTCATGGTCATCCAGCCGCGCCCCGACTGCCCGCGCGGCGCGGCCTGGTCGCCCGTCGAGGGCGGCAACTGGCTGCTGACGCTCGCCGGGGTCCGCGGCCACCATCCGCCGACGGAGGGCTCGGCGGTGCCGGACTTCGTACGCTCCTTAGGCGAACCGACGTTGGACGACCACCTGCGCACCTGTGAGCCGGTGTCCCCGCCGTACGGCTTCCGCGACACCTCCAACCGCCGCCGCCACTACGACGCCCGGGGCGGGGTGCCCGAAGGGTTCCTCGCGGTCTCGGACGCCGCCTGCACGTTCAACCCGATCTACGGGCAGGGCATGTCGGTCGCCGCCCTCAGCGGGCTGGCCCTCCGCCGGTGCCTGTCCGACGGCGGCCCCCTGCGGCCCGGTTTCACGGCCCGCGCGCAGCACGCCGTGGCCCGGGCGAGCGACACCGCCTGGCTCACCGCCGTCGGCGCGGACCGCCCGTACGCCACGACCCCGGACACCACCCCGATGGGAGCGGCCGAGCGGCTGCGGAGCTGGTACTTCGAACGGCTGGCGGCCCGGGCGGCGATCGACCCGGTGGTGGGCGCGGCATTCCGCGACGTCACCTACCTGGCCGCCCCACCGTCCCGCTTGCTCTCCCCCGCCGTCGCCCTGCGGACGGTGCTGCTTCCCCAGGCCCAGGGCCTGCCGACCCCACCCCTTCGCGTGGAGGCATAGCCCCGGGTCCGGCTAGCCATTGGCGTCGCGGAGGTGGGTCGCGGCGGCCTGCTCCAGGTGGACCAGGTCGCTGCTGACCGTGGCGAACGTGAAACCCCGGGCCAGCCGTTCGGCGGCCGTGGCGCCGTCCGGGCAGTGGATCCCGGCCGCGATCCCGGCCGCCTCCGCGGCCTGCGCGACCTTCGTCAGGGCCGCGTCGAACCGCTCCGCAACCGACGGGTCCGTGGAGGTCCGTCCGCCGAGGGCGATCGTGAGGTCGGACGGGCCGATGTAGACGCCGTCCAGCCCCTCCGTCGCACAGATCTCCACCGTGTTGTCCAGCGCCTCCGCCGTTTCGATCATCACGATGCAGGCGACCTGCTCGTTCGCCTCGGCCGGGGTGGGGCCGACGCGCAGGCCGGAGCGCATCGGGCCGTAGCTGCGGACGCCGAGCGGGGGATAGCGGCAGGCGCTCACCGCGGCGGCCGCCTGCTCGGCGGTGTTGACCAGCGGGACGATGACGCCACGGGCGCCCGCGTCCAGGGCCTGGCCGATCCAGAAGTCGTCATTGGCGGGGACGCGCACCATTCCGGCGGCGCTGCCGCGGGCGTCGACGGCGGTCATCGCGGCGAGGGTGCCCTTGTAGTCGAGCAGACCGTGCTGGGCGTCGACGCAGATGTAGTCGTACCCCAGCCCGGCCAGCCGCTCGGTGCCGACGGGGTTGTCGAGGACGACCCAGTAGCCGAGGATCCGCCGGCGGGCGCGGAGCCGGGAGGCGAAGTCGGCGGGGGAAGTGTTCATGCTCCCCAGCTTCTCTCGCTTTCTCTCCTCGGGTCGACAGGCGGCGTACGGAGCGGGCGCACGGAAGATAGTGTTCTCTCCCAGTCACGCAGAGTCGCGAAAGAGTCTCGGAAGAGTCGCGGAGAGGATGGCAGGCGCAGATGACATCCAACGGGGAAGGTCAGCGGCGACTGCGCGCCGTGGACCGCCGGGACCTGATCGCCCGCACGATCCGGACCGATGGCGCGGTCGTCGTCGAGGAGTTGGCGCGCTCACTGGAGGTGACCCCCTCCACCATCCGCCGGGACCTCGCCCTGCTCACCGAGCAGGGCACCATCGCCCGTACCTACGGCGGCGCGATGAGCGCGGGGCACACCCCCGAGCCGACGCTCGGGCAGCGCAGCGGGCTCGCGGTCGCCGAGAAGGACCGCATCGGACGGTGGGCGGCCGCGCGGATCGCGCGGGGCGACACCGTCATCCTGGACGCGGGCACCACCACCGGCCGACTCGCCCACCATCTGCGCGCCCGCACCGAACTCACCGTCATCACCAGCGGATTGACCGCGCTGCGCGCACTGGCCGAGGTAGACGGCATCGAGCTGATCACGCTCGCCGGGACGCTGCGCCATGTCAGCCAGGGCTTCGTCGGCCCGCTCGCCGAACTCACCCTGTCCCGGCTCACCGCGGACAAGGTCTTCCTGGGCGCCGACGGCATCGACGCGCGGCGCGGCATCTGTGAGGCCAGCCTTCAGCAGACCTCGCTGAAGGAAATGATGGCCGACCGCGGCCGGGAGGTGTTCGTGCTCGCCGACAGCAGCAAGCTCGGCGAGTCCCCGTTCACCGCGTGGGCCCCACTGGACCGGCCGTGGACGCTGGTCACCGACAGCGGCGCCACCGACGACCAGCTCGCACCGTTCCGCGCCCTCCCCGACACCGAGGTCATCACGGTGTGAGAACGCAAGCGGGCGGGCCGGGAGTCTCCCCCGGCCCGCCCGCCTCTTTTCCGGTGAGCCCCGGTCAGTCCTTGTACGTAGCCGCCGTCGCGGTGGACGACTCGAGCAGCGCGAAGGCGTCCTCGACCTCGGCCTTCTCCGCGGCGTTGGGGTTGGCGTTGGTGCAGGACGTACCGGCGCTGGCCCCGGACATCAGGCTGGAGCAGGGCCCCGGCTTCACATCGGGCAGGCCCAGGATGTGGCCCATCTCGTGCGAAGCGATCCGTACGGTGTTGTGGCCCTCGTCCACGGCCTGCCGTCCGAAGTAGATCGTGCCGCTGCCGAGCGCGGTGACCTGGGCACGGGGCCAGCCGTTGTCCGCGACGACGCGGAGGTTGGCCCGCTGACCGGAGGTGACCGGCTTGAGCTGTACGTTCTTCACGCTCTGGTTCCAGACCGCCGCGCCCTTGGTCACCGCGTCCTTGAACTCGGCGGCCCCGCTGGCGTCATACGTGACCACGCGCGCGGCGGCATCGGGTGCCGGTGCCGCCACCGCCTGACCACCCGCCAGGGCGAGCACCGCCGCGATCGCGACCGGTAGAGCGCGGACGAGTCTGCTGGATGTCACATCGGCCTCCTCGTGGGGAAAGGATCCATCTGGACGTGCACATGACGAACCGTCATGTTTCAACGGCCACTGTGCCCACGTCCGCCCCCATCCAACCCGCTCCCCTCTCGCCACATCACACCGGGTCTCCCTAAGCTGCCGGGGAACGTGTCCCACACCGACGAGGACGTGATCGCCATGGCGGACGCCGCCGACACCGCCCGCACCCCCGTCTCGCCGTCCGCCATAGAAGCGGGCCGCTGGATCCTGGACCCGGCCGGATCCACGGTCCGCGTCCGGCACAAGACGTTCTGGGGACTGGCCACCGTCAGCGGCCGCTTCACGGCCGTCAACGGGGAGGGCGAGGTGCTGGCGGACGGCTCCGCCCGGGGCTCCCTGACCATCGACGCCGCCTCGCTGGACACCCGGAACCCCAAGCGCGACGCCCATCTGCGCAACGCGGACTTCCTCGATACGGACCACCACCCCGAGATCACGGTCGCGGTCTCGGGCGCGGTGCCCGGCGAGGGCGCCACCGTCGCGGTCGACGGCGAGCTGACCGTCCTCGGCCGCACCCGGCCCCTGTCCTTCACGGCGCGGCTCACCGAGGCCACCGCCGACACCGCCACGCTCACCGCCGACGTCGAGATCGACCGCACCGGCTTCGGCATGACCTGGAACCGGCTGGGGATGATGACGGGCGCCGCCGCGCTGACCGTCACCGCGCGGTTCATCCGTCGTTGACCAGGGCACCTCGCGGGACCTCTAGAATCGGCGGATGGCTCTTCCCGAAAACGGACCCGATGTCGTCAACGGCCCCGATGGCAGCGAAGCCCTGCGCGTGCTGCACCGCGTCTTCGGCTATGACGCGTTCCGGGGAGGCCAGCAGGAGATCATCGAGCATGTCATAACCGGTGGTGACGCACTGGTCCTCATGCCGACCGGCGGCGGCAAATCGCTGTGCTACCAGATCCCCGCGCTCGTACGGAAGGGCGTCGGGGTCGTCATCTCGCCGCTGATCGCGCTGATGCAGGACCAGGTCGACGCGCTGCGGAACCTCGGAGTGCGGGCCGGGTTCCTCAACTCCACCCAGGATCTGGACGAGCGGCGGATGGTGGAGGCCGAGTTCCTCGCGGGCGAGCTGGACCTGCTCTACCTCGCGCCCGAGCGGCTGCGCGTGGAGTCCACGCTGCGGCTGCTGGACCGCGGCACGGTCTCGCTCTTCGCCATCGACGAGGCGCACTGCGTGGCCCAGTGGGGGCACGACTTCCGGCCCGACTACCTGGCCCTGTCCGAGCTGCACGAGCGCTGGCCCACCGTGCCCCGGATCGCGCTGACCGCGACCGCCACCGAGGCCACCCACGCGGAGATCGCGTCCCGGCTGAAGCTCCAGGACGCCCACCACTTCGTGGCGAGCTTCGACCGCCCCAACATCCAGTACCGGATCGCCCCGAAGAACGAGCCGAAGAAGCAGCTGCTGGAACTGCTGCGCACCGAGCACCCGGGCGACGCCGGAATCGTCTACTGCCTGTCCCGCGCCTCGGTCGAGAAGACGGCCGAGTTCCTGGTGAGCAACGGGATCGACGCGGTGCCGTACCACGCCGGCCTCGACGCCCCGGTCCGCGCCGAGCACCAGGCGCGCTTCCTGCGGGAGGACGGGCTGGTCGTGGTGGCGACGATCGCGTTCGGCATGGGCATCGACAAGCCGGACGTGCGATTCGTGGCCCATCTGGATCTGCCGAAGTCGGTCGAGGGCTACTACCAGGAGACGGGCCGCGCCGGGCGGGACGGGCTGCCGTCCACCGCCTGGCTGGCGTACGGGCTCCAGGACGTCATCCAGCAGCGGAAGATGATCGACACCTCCGAGGGGGACGACGCCCACCGGCGCAAGCTGGGCGCGCACCTGGAGGCGATGCTGGCCCTGTGCGAGACCGTCGAATGCCGCCGGGTCCAGCTGCTCGCGTACTTCGGCCAGCAGAGCACCGCGTGCGGCAACTGCGACACGTGCCTGACGCCCCCGGAGTCCTGGGACGGCACCGTCCCCGCGCAGAAGCTGCTGTCGACGGTGGTCCGGCTCAAGCGGGAGCGGAACCAGAAGTTCGGCGCCGGACAGGTGATCGACATCCTGCTCGGCAAGAAGACGGCCAAGGTCATCCAGTTCGACCATGACGCGCTGTCGGTGTTCGGCATCGGCACCGAGCTGCGCGAGGCCGAATGGCGCGGCGTCGTGCGGCAGTTGCTGGCGCATGGGCTGCTGGGTGTCGAGGGCGACTACGGCACGCTGGTGCTCACCGACGCGAGCGCCGAGGTGCTGGGGCGGCAGCGCGAGGTCAGGCTGCGGCGCGAGCCCGAGAAGGTACGCGCCGGGAAGTCGGCGAAGTCGGGCGCGTCCGGGTCGTCGTCGAAGTCCCGCAAGGCCGCGGCCGATCTGCCGGAGGAGGCGGTGCCGGTCTTCGAGCGGCTGCGCGCCTGGCGGGCCGCGACCGCGAAGGAGCAGGGTGTGCCCGCGTACGTGATCTTCCACGACGCGACGCTGCGCGAGATCGCGACCGTCGTCCCCTCGACGCTGGACGAGCTGGGCGCGGTGAGCGGGGTCGGCGAGAACAAGCTGGTCAAGTACGGGCAGCAGATCCTGGACACGCTGGCGTCCTGACGGCGGCTGCCGAAGCCCCGCCCCGCTGGTGGGGGCGGGGCTTTGGCATGTGGTGAGTAGAGGGGTTACCGCTGAGTATTACCTCGGGTAACCTCAAGGGTGACGGTGGCCGCCGGGGACTGGGGTACTCCGGCGGCCACTTACTCGCCTCTCGCTACGGCTCCCGTCTCGCTACAGCTCCTGGATCCGGATGTTGCGGTACGAGACCACATCGCTGGTGCTGTGGGTCTGGAGACCGATGTATCCGGAGGCGAACCGGCGGCCGTCGGTGCCCGGGTCGTCCGCGCGCGGCGGGGTGAAGTCCTGGCCCCCGGCGTTCTCGAACTCATTGATCAGCACACCGTTGCGGTAGATCGTGTAGTGCTGGCCGACCACCCGGATCTCGTAGTCGTTCCAGCTGCCTTTGGGCGTCACCCCCGCACCGCCCAGCCCGACCCGGTCGAAGCCGTAGATCGAGCCCGTCTTGTACATGTCGCCGTCGGGGCGGTCGTTGATCTGCACCTCGTGCCCGTACTTGATGGCGACCCACTCCGGGCGGGACTCCTCGGGGTGGTCGTTGACATCGGGGAAGCGGACGAAGACGCCGCTGTTGGCGTTGCCCGTCCCCGGGGCGTCGTCACGGAACTGGAGCTTCAGCGAGAAGTCGTCGTAGGTGCGCCGCGGGAACCACAGCATGCCCATGCCGTCGACCGTGGAGCTGCTGGTCATGGTGCCGTCGCCGTTCAGCCCGAAGGCGCCACCGCCCACGTGCTGCCACGCGTCGAACGATTTCTTCGTCCCGTCGAAGAGGTCGCGGTATCCCTCGCTCTGGCCGGGCTTGCCGATCCCGGACTCGTCGGCGGCCTTGTTGATGGCCTCGTTCTCGCGCTGGTCGATGACGCCGTCGGAGATCAGCTTGCCGGTCACCGAGGTGACGTGCTTCAGGAAGAGGGCGTGCGAGGACCAGTCCTTCTCGTCCTCGATCAGCTCGTTGATGGTGCAGCGGCCGCGGGTGATGCGGTTGGGGACGCCGGTGTCGACCGTACCGACGATCACGGTGAGCCGCTCGTCCCACTCGGGGCACGCGGGGGCGGGCACGCCGCCGCCCTCGTCCACGGTGAACGCGAGCTTCTTGGCCGACGAGGTGTTGCCCGCCTTGTCGGTGGCGCGGTGGGCGACGGTGTGGCGGCCGACCCGGTCCACGACGACGGGGGTGGTGTACGCGAGGTACGGGCCGCCGTCGAGGGAGTACTCGGTCTTCGCCACACCCGAATCGGCGTCGGTGGCGGTGATGGTCACCTTGGCGCTGCCGACGTAGTTGCCGTCCGAGTTCTTGGCGCCTTCCGCCTTCGCGGCGGTTTCGGGCGGGGTGGTGTCCGTGCTCGGCGGCGCGACCACGGAGAACGCCACCGATTTCACCTCGGAGGTGTTCCCGGCCCGGTCGGTCGCGCGGTAGCGCACCGTATGGGGACCGTGCGCGGTCACCGCCACCGGCGCGGTGTACTTCGTGAAGTCGCCTTTGTCCAGGGCGTATTCGATGGTGTTGACGCCGGATCCGGTGTCGGAGGCCGTGAGGGTGACGGTGGCCGTGTCGTAGTAGTCACCGCCCGGGCCCTGCTTGCCGGACACCGTCGCGGAGGTCTCGGGCGGGGTGGTGTCGTCCGTCGGCGGGGGCACGACGCGGAACTCCGCCGACTTCACCGCGGAGGTGTTCCCCGCCTTGTCGGTGGCCCGGTAGCGGATGGTGTGCGTGCCCACCTCGTGCACCATCACCGGGGCGGTGTACGGCTGGAACGCCCCGTCGCCCACCGCGTACTCGATCTTGTCCACGCCCGAGCCCTCGTCGGTGGCGGACACCGTGACCGTGGCCATGCCGATGTACGCGCCGTCCGCGTCCTGCTCGCCCCCGACCTTCGCCGAGGTCTCGGGCGCGGTGGTGTCCTCGCCCCCGCCGTCCTCGGTGACCACGAGGATGCCCTGCATCTGGCCGTGGCCGGGGATGGTGCAGTAGTAGCGGTAGCGGCCCGGGGTGAGGGTGACCTCGACGGAGTGCTTGCCTCCGCTGTCGTCCGCGGGGTTGGCGAGGATGTTCAGCGGGACGTCGTTGTTGTACTCGGGATCCGACACGTCGAACGTGAGGGTGTGCGGCATGCCCATGGTGTTGCCGGTGGCGGTGCTGTTCTCGAAGACGATGGTGGTCTTCCCGGCGACCGCCGTGGTGGGAGCCGAGACGTACTTGGTGATGTCGTCGCCCGCGGTCCAGGTCAGGGTCTGCTGTGCGGCCCGCTTGCCGGTGTCCTTTCCGTACGCGGCCGTGGCCGTGGACAGTCCCGAGGTCAGCCCGAGCACCATGAGCAGCGCGGCGAGCAGCGCCGTCATGGATCTCGGAGTCCTGGGGGCTTTCAGCCGCCTTCGTCTCACCGCTGCTCCGCCTTCCTGGCCACGTCCTTGGCGAGCGGGGTGGGCTCGCCGCCCTTGTAGGTGATGTGCCACAGCGCCGACTTGGCGTCGGACGTGAAGAAGCCGCGCCCGTAGTCGAGGACGTAGAGCGAGCCGTCCGGGGCGAACTTCCAGTCCATGAGGTTGCGGATGCCGTCGGCGCCCACCGGGATGATCTTCTTGAGGGATTCGGCGTGCACGGGCAGTCCGCCCTTGCCGACGGTCCTGGGGTCGGTCACCACGGCGTGGCGCGGCTGGTCGGCGTCGTAGAAGTCGCCGACGAACCACTTGCCGTCCCAGTACGCGGGCCACTTGGTGGCGCTGTTGCTGGTGTCGTCGTACCGGTACACCGGGCCGTTCATGGTGGCCTGGCCGCCCCCCTTGAGCCACGGCAGCAGGAACTTCGCCTCCGACGCCTTGTAGCTGGGGATACCGTCGGCGTTGCGCGGATAGTCGGGGGCGCCGCCCTGGGGCGAGTACCAGATGGTGTTCCCGGTGACCGGCGGCAGGTTCACCAGGCCGTTGTTGTTGGGCGACTCGTTCTTGGGGGCGTCGCAGTCGTACCAGCCCAGCGGCTTGCTCGGGTCCGGCAGGTTGCGGTCGCGGTACGGCTGCTTGTTGCCCATGCAGAACGGCCAGCCGTGGTTGCCCGCCTTGGTGATGGCGGCGAACGTGTCGTACTTGGCGGGGCCCCAGGTGGTGCTGGGCTCGCCCGCGTCGGGGCCGACCCAGCCCGCGTAGAGGATGTCGGTCTTCTTGTCGACGAAGATCCGGGCCGGGTTGCGCACGCCCATCACATAGATCTCGCCGCGGGTCTTGCCGCCGCCCTCGTCGGGCTCCTTGCCGGTGAACAGATTGCCCTCGGGGAGGGTGTACGTGCCGTCGGCCTCGGGGTGGATCCGAAGGATCTTGCCGTTGAGGTTGTTGGTGTTCCCGGCGGTGCGGCGGGCGTCGGCGAAGGACACGCCCTTGTAGTTCGGCTGCGGGTTGTTGCCCGAGTAACCGTCGCTGAACTGGGAGGAGTTGTTGTCGCCGGTGGCGATGTAGAGATTGCGCTCGGAGTCCCAGGCCATGCCGCCGCCCGCGTGGCAGCAGCTGTGGATCTGCACCGGCCAGGACAGCAGCACCTTCTCCGAAC
Organism: Streptomyces botrytidirepellens; assembly: GCF_003721215.1. NCBI lineage: Bacteria > Bacillati > Actinomycetota > Actinomycetes > Kitasatosporales > Streptomycetaceae > Streptomyces > Streptomyces botrytidirepellens. The sequence continues at coordinate 10,363 of NZ_RIBZ01000012.1, read as the reverse complement.
CGAGGTCGAGCTTGTCGGTCTTGAGGTTCAGGGTGAAGCGGGAGACCCGGCGCTCGGCCATGCGGGTGTCGCGGTTGATCTTGGAGTGCGGGGTGTAGTGCAGATACACCCAGCCGTTGGTGAGGAAGTCCGGGTCCAGCTCGATGCCGAGCAGCCCCTCCTCGTTCTTGATCAGCTCATCGCCGCCCCCCTTGTTGCCGAACACGGTGAGCGCACCGGCGAGCGTCACCTTGCCGGTCTTGGGGTCGTAGACGTGGATCTGGCCCAGGCCCTTGCCGATGTCGGGGTCGTTCCAGTCGGTGACGACGGGCGCGCTGTTGTCGCTGCCGCCGCGGCCGATGTACAGCACCCGGCCGTCCGGGGCGGTGACCAGGCCGTGCGGCTCACCGATCTGGTCCGCCTGGCCGGGCTGATTGGGCTTGGTGACCCGCTCGGCCTTGTAGTTGGCGGTGATGGTGGCCTGGCAGTCGGCGCGGGCGAGCCGGGTGGTCCATAACAGCGCGCCGCGCAGATGGGTGCGGAAGTCCGTCTCCCGGAAACCGGCCGCCGTGCCGCCCATGCCGGTGTAGAAGGACCGGCCGCCGTCGTAGTCACGGCACCAGGAGATGGGGTGGTCCCAGCCGTTGGCACCCGTACCGGGCTGGTAGCTGCTCTCCCGGACCCGGGCGACGGTGTGCACCTGGCCGGAGGGGTTGGTCTTCCAGTTGAGCCAGGTGTCGGGGCGCTTCCACTCCAGCGGCAGGTCCTTGGTGGCCGGATGGCCGCGGTCGCCGACCTCGACGACGGCCCGCTGCACGGTGGCGGGGCCGGTGGTGGGGCGGGCGCCGATCAGACCGGTGAACCAATCCGAGTACGGCTCGTTGCGGGCCGCGCCATGGATGCCGAGGAAGCCGCCGCCCGCCTCCATGTACGTTTCGAGCCCGGCTTCCTGCTCCGGGTCGAGCACATCGCCCGCGCCGGTCAGGAAGACGACCGCGTTGTACGTGCCGAGCTTCGGCGTCGTGAACACGGAGGCGTCGGCGGTGGCGTCGACCGTGAAGCGGGTCGCCGCCGGGCCCTGGTTGCCGATGCGTTCGATGGCCTCGATACCGGCATCAACGGTCGGCGCCTCGTCCCCGGCCGAGCCGTGGAAGACCAGCACCTTGACGTCGTCACCGCCCGGCGGGGACGGCAGTGCCGGCCGGGGGCGCTCCTCGGGGCGGGCGGCGGCAGGGGTGCCGCCGAGCATGGTCGCGGTGACGGCCCCGAACAGCAGTGCCGCCAACGCCGCGCGTCTCCTCCGTGGCCGACGCTTCGTCAGCCGATGCCTTTCCGAGGGCTTTTGGTACGGTTCATCCCGCATGAGTAACCCATCCCTCTCCGGTACCGGATACACCGCTGAAGGAAGCTAGACGCCTTTTCGCACTCCGCCAATAGCTATGACCGCAACTCGACGAACTTTGTCCTGAGTGTGGATGAACGGGCGTCCTCCGGCTACCGTGATGCCATCCCCGGGGCACGTGCGCATCGGCAACATCGAGACAGCCGCACCGAGTTGGGAGAGCGATGAGCGACGCACCCGGCACCATGCCCAGACGCGGCTTCAGCCGCCGGCTTCTCGCCGGTGGCGCGGCCGCCGCCGCGATCGGCGGCCCGCTGCCCCTCGCCTCCCCCGCCGCCTCCGCCACGTCTGCCGCGCCTGCCGAGGGCGCGAAGCGCCGGGTGGCCACGGCGGCGGCCGGTGGCGCGGTCCGTCGCATCACGATGTACGCGGAGAAGCTGCCGGACGGGCAGATGGGCTACGGCCTGGAGAAGGGCAAGGCGTCCATCCCCGGTCCGCTGATCGAGCTGACCGAGGGCGACACCCTGCACATCGAGTTCGAGAACACCATGGACGTCACCGCCAGCCTCCATGTGCACGGCCTGGACTACGACACCGCCAGCGACGGCACCCAGCTCAACCGGAGCGCCGTGGAACCGGGCGGGACGCGTACGTACACCTGGCGCACCCACGCCCCGGGCACCCGCGCGGACGGCACCTGGCGGCCGGGCAGCGCGGGCTACTGGCACTACCACGACCACGCGGTCGGCACCCCGCACGGCACCGGTGGCCTCCGCAAGGGGCTGTACGGGCCGGTGGTGGTGCGCCGTGCGGGGGACGTCCTGCCGCAGAAGCAGTTCACCATCGTCTTCAACGACATGACGATCAACAACAAGTCAGGCCATGACGCGCCCGAGTTCAGGGCGACGGTGGGCGAACGCGTCGAGATCATCATGATCACGCACGGCGAGTACTACCACACCTTCCACATGCACGGTCATCGCTGGGCGGACAACCGCACGGGCATCCTGGAGGGGCCGGACGACCCGAGCCGGGTCATCGACAACAAGATCACCGGACCGGCCGACTCGTTCGGCTTCCAGGTGATCGCCGGGGAGAACACCGGGGCGGGCGCGTGGATGTACCACTGCCACGTCCAGAGCCACTCCGACATGGGGATGGCGGGACTCTTCCTGGTCGCCAAGCCCGACGGCACGATCCCGGGCTACGACCCGCACCATCTGACCGCGGGGCGCGGGTCATAGCCGCGGGTCACAGCTCGCGCGCCGGTGCGTCAGCCGCCGAGGACGTGCACTTCGGTGGAGTTGGTGCCGGTGTTGCTCTTCTTCACCGCGACCAGGTCGGAGGTGCCGTCGCGGTTCCAGTCCTCCAGGCCGAAGTCGAAGGTGGCGTCGGTCTCGTGCAGCGCGGTGCCGGTCTGGAGCACGAACCGCTGGAAGGTGCTCGCGGCCGACAGCACGTGGACCTCGGTGGAGTTCGTCCCCGTGTTGCTCTTCTTGATGGCCACGAGGTCCTGACGGCCGTCCTTGTCCCAGTCCGCCACGCCGAAGTCGAAGGTGGCATCGGTCTCGTGCAGCGCCGTACCGGTCTGGAGCACGAACCGCTGGAAGGTGCCGGCGCCCGAGAGGATGTGCACCTCGGTCGAGTTCGTACCGGTGGCGCTCTTCTTGATCGCGACCAGGTCCGGGCGGCCGTCCCGGTCCCAGTCCGTCACGGCGAAGTCGAACGACCCATCGGTCTCATGCAGCGCCGTACCCGTCTGCACAATGAACCGCTGGAAATTGCTCGCACCCGAGAGGATGTGCACCTCGGTCGAGTTCGTACCGGTGGCGCTCTTCTTGATCGCGACCAGGTCCGGGCGGCCGTCGCGGTCCCAGTCCGTCACGGCGAAGTCGAACGACCCATCGGTCTCATGCAGCGCCGTACCCGTCTGCACAATGAACCGCTGGAAATTGCTCGCACCCGAAAGGATGTGCACCTCGGTCGAGTTCGTACCCGTGTTGCTCTTCTTGATCGCGACCAGGTCCGGGCGGCCATCGCGGTCCCAGTCCGTCACGGCGAAATCGAACGACCCATCGGTCTCATGCAGCGCCGTACCCGTCTGCACAATGAACCGCTGGAAATTACTCGCACCCGAGAGAATGTGCACCTCGGTCGAGTTCGTACCCGTGTTGCTCTTCTTGACCTCGATGAGGTCCGGACGGCCGTCGCGGTCCCAGTCGGCGGTCAGGCTCGCGAACGTGTCGTCGGTCTCGTGGAGGGGCGTGCCGGTGTGGAGGACGAACCCGCTGAACGGGTTGGCGCGCTCGCCCGAGTCGGCGGCGGACGCGCTTCCGGGGAAGGCGAGGATCATGCCCAGTAGTGCGGGGGCGACGACACCAATGGCTCTCTTGACGCGCATAGAAACGTCTCCCTGCCTCATGCCCTCGGGGGCTCCCGAGAGCCGCGTTGATGCTATGGGCGGGTGTTGTGCCGTGCGCGTCGCGTGGTGCGCCATAGGCCGGAAAACACGGCTGAGCGACCGATTCCGGTCGGGGAGGCGCCGCGGACGCCGTGTGAAGACGGCCCGCGCTCAGGAGGATCCGTCCGGGTCCCAGTTCAGCAGGCGCACCTGGGCGACGGTGCGGACATGGCGGCGCATGGCCGCGGCCGCGGCCTTGGAGCGGCCCTCGGCGATTGCGTCCAGGATCTTCCGGTGCTGGGCGAACGACCGCTTGGGGCGGCCCGGCTGACGCAGCGACTCCGCACGGCTCTCCGCGATCTGCTCGGAGATGGAGCGCATGAACTCGGCCAGCAGCGGGCTGTGGGCGGCCGCGGTGACCGCGGCGTGGAAGCGGCGGTCGCCCTCGATGCCGTGGCGGCCCGTCGCGATCTCGTCCTCCATCCAGTGGAGCGCCTGCTCCAGGGCGGCGAGGTCGTCGTCGGTGCGGCGCTCGGCGGCGAGTTCGGCGAGCTTGGTCTCCAGCGCCTCCCGGGCGTCCAGCACATCGGGCAGTCGGCGCCGCCGCTCCACCAGGCGCTCCACGGGCTCGGTGTCGAGGCTGTCGCGGAGCAGCCGCATGCCGCCGCCCTGGCGCACCTCGACCAGGCCCTGCACCTCCAGGACGACGATGGCCTGCTTGACGGAGGCGCGGCTGATGCCGAGCCGCTCGGCGAGTTCCCGCTCGGTGGGCAGCCGGTCGCCCGCGCGCAGCCCGCCCTCCTCGACGTAGGCGCGCAGCCGCTCCAGCACCTGCTCGTACAGGCGCTGACGGGTCATCGGGCGCAGTGCGTCGTCGGCCATGCGGGCTCCCCCCTGCTGCGGCTGGCTGCTGCGGTTGGTGACCGGCCCGATCCGCAGCGTAGCACCTGGCGGTCGATTGGCTCAGCCAATGTGCCACCTATGTATTGACTGTTGAACCATCGCGCCCGCAACGTGAGTCGCGGCTGGGCCACTTGCGACGGGAGCGCGCTCGATGTCCGACGAACTGATCTCGATACTCGTGCTGGTGGTGGTCTTCGTGATCGCCACCACCAGATCGATCAACATGGGCGCGCTCTCCTTCGCCGCCGCCTTCGCGGTGGGGGAGCTGGTCGCCGGTTTCGACGCGGAGCAGATCTTCGCCGGCTTCCCGGGCGATCTGTTCGTGGTGCTGGTGGGCGTGACGTATCTGTTCGCGCTCGCGCGGGCCAACGGGACCACCGACTGGCTGGTGCACGCCGCGATCCGGCTGGTGGGTGGGCGGGTCGCGCTGATCCCCTGGGTGATGTTCGCGATCAGCGGCGTGCTGACCGCGATCGGTGCGGTGAGCCCGGCGGCGGTCGCGATCGTGGCGCCCCTCGCGCTGAGCTTCGCGGCGCGCTACCGGATCAGCCCGCTGCTGATGGGGGCCATGGTGGTGCACGGCGCCCAGGGCGGCGGCTTCTCCCCCATCAGCATCTACGGCTCGATCGTCAACGGCATCGTGGAGCGGGAGAAGCTGCCGGGCAACGAGGTCACCCTGTTCCTGGCCAGCCTCGTCGTCAACCTGCTCATCGCGGCCGTCGTGTTCGTCGTCTGCGGCGGGCTGAAGCTGCCCCGTACCGACACCGCGGCCGCGGCTGCGCCGGAGGAGGCGGCGGCGGAGGCCTCGGACGCGGACACCCGGCTCACCCCGGCCCGGATCGCGACCCTGGTCGCCCTGGTGGCCCTGGTGGTCGCGGTCCTCGCCTTCGACCAGGACGCCGGGCTCACCGCGATCACCCTCGCGGTCGCGCTCAGCGTCGTCTGGCCGGACCACGGCAAGCGGGCCGTCAACGAGGTCACCTGGCCCACCGTGCTGCTGATCTGCGGTGTCCTCACCTATGTCGGGGTGCTGGACGAGATGGGCACGATCACCTACGCGGGCAACGCCGTCACCGACATCGGCGTGCCGCTGCTCGCGGCGCTGCTGCTGTGCTACATCGGCGCGATCATCTCCGCCTTCGCCTCGTCCGTGGGCATCATGGGCGCGCTCATCCCGCTCGCCGTCCCCTTTCTCTCCCAGGGGCACATCGGCGCGGTGGGCATGATCGCCGCGCTCACGGTCTCGGCGACGGTCGTGGACATCAGCCCCTTCTCGACCAACGGCGCGCTGGTGCTGGCAGCCGCGCCCGATGTCGACCGGGACCGGTTCTTCCGCCAGCTGATGATCTACGGCGGCATCATGGTGGTCGTCGTCCCCGCCGCCGTGTGGCTCACGATGGTGGTCCCGGGCCTGGGCTGAGCCCCCGGCCCGGGACCCCCGGGGTTCAGCACATCTTGTAGTCGGCCCGGCTGCTGTTGTACGAGCAGGTGTCGACCGTGGTGCTGCCGCTCTTGCGGAGCGTGGCCTTGTCGCTGGTGTTGTTCCAGACGTAGGCGCGGCGGTCCTGGTACTTGGTGGCGGAGGTGTCCGAGCCGATGCCGGTCCGCACCGTCACGGTCCTGCCCGCGCCGAGGGTGTACGACGGGAAGGTGTACGCGTGGCGGCTGGCGTCGACCACCACCCACCCCTTGAGGCTCACCCCGCGCGAGGTGGAGTTCTTGATCTGCACATACTCGGCGTTGAGGCTGGTGTTGCTCCGGGTGTCCGAACCGGGAGAGTCGTAGTAGATCTTGTGCAGATGCACGGAGCCCGCGGCCCCGGCGGGCGCCGCGGGATACAGCAGCGCGATGGCACAGCCCGCGGCCATCGCGGCGGCGGCCCTGGCGGTCGTTCGGAACATGACGTCTCTCCCCTTGCGTCGTGTCGCGGTGGTGCGCACACAGACGGACGGACGGCCGCGCCCGAGATGGTTTGGGAGTCACGAGGTGACTCCCTCGGTGCGGCCGTCCGTCCGTCTTTCCCCCACCTGTGTGGACAACCAGAGTGGACCGTGGGGCTCCGTGGCGGCAGGGCTGCGCGGCCCCTGATCCGGGGCCGTCCGGCCCTTGCGACACGCCGGGGTTGGTGCGGGGGCGCGTCAGCGGCCGTACTGCGCCCCGCCGTTGATGTGCAGGACCTGCCCGGTGACATACGCGGCCTCCGGGGAGGCCAGATAGCGGATGGCGGCGGCTATCTCGGCGGGCACGCCCGGCTGCCCGGTGAGCGTCTGCCCGATCTGCTGCGCGATGAACTCGGGAGTGCCGCGCTCGCCGAAGAACTCGGTGTCCTCGACATAGCCGGGCGCCACGGCGTTGGCAGTGACGCCTTCCGCGCCCAGCCGCTTGGCCAGTTCGAAGGTGTAGGTGTGCAGGGCGGCCTTGGTGCCGCCGTACGAACCGGGGCCGCGCAGCGCCGCCACCGAGGAAAGGTGCACGATCCGGCCACCGGGGCGGGTGATATGCGGAATGAGGGCTTCGGTCAGCAGGACGGCGGTGAGCACATTGGCCGCGAAGTTGCGCTGGTACTGGTCGGCGATGCCTTCCAGGGTGCCGTCGTTGCCGGGCGCGACATTGCCGCCCGCGTTGGTGACGATCACGTCGACGGGGCCGTCGGCGGCGATTTCGTCGGCGGCGCGGCGGGTCTGCCCGGCGTCGCTCAGGTCGGCGGCGGTCCAGGTGACCAGGCCGTCGCCATGGGCGGCGTTCAGTTTGTCGGCCGCCGCACGCAGCACCTCGGTGCGGCGTCCCACGATAACGACGCGGTCGCCGTCCGCGGCGAAGGACTCCGCGGTCGCCAGCCCGATGCCCGTACCGCCGCCCGACACCACGATCCGTCGCCCCATTACGGCCTCCATCGTGCAAATTGTTGAATCTCGATCATATGTGTGAACCGCACGCTAAGCAGAAAGGGCTTTCTCGTCAAGGGTGTTGGCTTGCGTTCAGTATTGACAGGTTCTGTCGCCAATGGCCGAATGATCGGCGCCCCAGCTTGTTCCAACAGCTGTTCCGGCAAGGAGGACCTGTGCGTTTACGTTCGGCTCTCACCAGACCCGTCAGACCCGTCATCGCCGCGCTCGTCCTGGCGCTCGGCGTACTCGGTCTGCTGACCGGTCCCGGCCCCGCCGCGGCCGCCGCGTCCGACGACCGCGATCCCGACCCCGTCGTCAACGGCCTGCGCGGCGACTACTACCTCCAGTCCGCCCCGGGCGCCTTCGACTTCCACGAGCTCAAGGCGACCACCCTCGATCCGTCCCTCGACTTCGACAACCTGGAGCCGCGGCTCCAGACCGCCACCGGGCGGTCCGACGACGTCAGCGTCCGGTGGACCGGCCGGCTCGTCCCCGAGCGCTCCGGGACGCACACCTTCTCGATCACCGGTGACAACGGCTTCCGGCTGTGGATCGACGGCCGGCCCGTCATCGACCACTGGGTCGACGACTGGGACAAGGAACAGGTCTCCGGCCCGGTCGAGCTGACCGCGGGCCGCGCGTACGACATCAAGGTCGAGTACTTCGAGCACTACGGCGGCTCCAACGTCCACCTCGCCTGGACCCCGCCCGGCAAGGCCAAGGAGCCGGTTCCGGCGTCGGCGTTCCGGCTGCCCCCGGACTTCGGCTACGAGGGCCCGGTGAGCAGCGCCGTCCAGCCGGACGGCCGGACGCTGCTGATGGACTTCGCCCGCCCCCTCGCCGCTCCCCCGGCCGGGCTGACCGGGCACCTCACCGCCGTCATCGGCGGCGCGGCCTGGCCGCTGGGCCCGGCCCGGCTGGACCCGGCCGACCGCTCGCGGCTGCTGCTCACGCTGAAGGAGCCGGTGGTGGGCCGCGGCGGCGAGGCGATCGTGCGCTACGACGGCGAGGGCGGCCTCACGAACGACCAGGGCGCCGTCGGGCAGTTCCTCGCCTTCGGCGGCAACACGTCGACATATCAGCTCAGCACCCCCTGGGCCGAGGAGGTCGGCCCGGACAACGCCCACCCCGAATACCCGCGCCCGCAGCTGACCCGCGAGCGGTGGAAGAACCTCAACGGCACCTGGCAGTTCGCCGCCGCCGAGAAGGGCCAGGCGCCCCCGTTCGGGCAGCGGCTGCGGGAAGACGTCCTGGTGCCGTATCCGGTGGAGTCCAAGCTGTCCGGGCTGGAGCGCCACGAGGACCGCATGTGGTACCGGCGGACCTTCACCATCCCCGCGAGCTGGAAGGTCGGCGACGGCCAGCGGCTGAAGCTGAACTTCGACGCCGTGGACTGGCAGGCCCAGGTCTACGTCAACGGCACCCGGGTCGCCGAACACCGCGGCGGTTACGACCGCTTCAGCGCCGACGTCACCGACGCCCTGCACCCCGGCCGCACCCAGGAGCTGCTGGTCGGCGTGTACGACCCGACGGACGCCAAGGACGGCGAGAACCCGCCGATGGGCAAGCAGCGGCTGGACCCCAGCGGCATCTTCTACACCCCCTCCTCCGGCATCTGGCAGACCGTGTGGATGGAGCCGGTGGCGGCCGACCACGCCGACAGCCTCAAGCTGACCCCGGACGTGCCGGGCAAGGCGCTCACCGCGGAGGTCCGCGGCGTACGGGACGGCGTGCCGGTCACCGCGACCGCGTACGAAGGGAAGCGCGCGGTCGGCACGGCGACCGGGCGCACCGGCTCGGCGCTGACCGTGCCGGTGCCCTCGGCCCGGCTGTGGTCGCCGGACGATCCGTATCTGTACCGGCTGAAGGTGACGGTCGGGCGGGGCGCGAAGGCCGACCGGGTGACAAGCTACTTCGGCATGCGCAGCATCGCGGTCGATGAGGTCGACGGCAAGAAGCGCATGGTGCTCAACGGGAAGCCCTTCTTTTCGATGGCCACCCTCGACCAGGGCTTCTGGCCGGACGGTCTGCACACCGCGCCGACGGACCAGGCCCTGGCGTACGACCTGAAGATGCACAAGCGGATGGGGTTCAACTCCGTGCGCAAGCACATCAAGGTCGAACCCGACCGCTGGTACTACTGGGCCGACCGGCTCGGGCTGATGGTGTGGCAGGACATGCCCGCCATGAACACCATCGCGCCCTCGGCGCAGGCGCAGGCCCAGTACGAGCGCGAGATGAAGGCCATGGTCGACCAGCACGTCAGCAGCCCGGCGATCGGCATCTGGGTCACCTTCAACGAGGGGTGGGGCCAGTACGGCGGACCGAAGGTGCCCGCGCTCGCCAAGGGCTGGGACCCGTCACGGCTCATCGACGGCGCCAGCGGCTGGAACGACACCGGCAACGGCGACCTCGCCGACATCCACGCCTATCCGGGCCCCGGCGAACCGCGCCCCGACGCCGAGCGGGCGGGCGTCATCGGGGAGTACGGCGGTCTGGGTCTCGCCGTCCCGGGGCACGCCTGGCCGGTGCAGCACACCTATGTGGGCGTGGACCAGGAGCAGTACACGGCCGAGTACCTGAAGCTGCTGGACAAGGTGCGGCAGCAGGTCGCCTGCCATGGGAACAGCGGCGCGGTCTACACCCAGATCACGGATGTGGAGGGCGAGCTGAACGGGCTCATCACCTATGACCGCCGAGAGGTCAAGCCCGATGTGGAGCGGCTGCGCCAGGCGCACCGGTCCCTGATCCGCGCGGCGGAGGACCCGGCGTCGATGGAGTGCACCGGCTAGACCGCGCACCGGCTGGACCGCGAGGAGCGGCGGCGCCCCGCCCGGTGGATCCCGGGCG
>NZ_RIBZ01000001.1:0-1253 GCF_003721215.1 Streptomyces botrytidirepellens | reverse complement strand
CGTTCCGGTGCGGCGGTCGAAGCGGACGCCGCGGCCGTGACCGCCGTCGACACGGCGGAGGCCCCGGCGGAGGAGACCCCCGCCAAGCCCCGCCGCCGCACCCGCGCGAAGGCCGACGCCGCCGAGGCAGCCGAGGCTGCCGTTGCCACGGCTGAGGGCACGACCGAGGTAGCCGAGGCCGCCGAGGAGGCCCCGGCCAAGCCCCGCCGCCGCACCCGCACCAAGGCAGCCGCCGCCGAAACGGCCGTCGCTACGGCTGAGGGCGCGACCGAGGCCGCCGAGGAAACCCCGGCCAAGCCCCGCCGCCGCACCCGCACCAAGGCAGCCGCCGCCGAAACGGCCGTCGCTACGGCTGAGGGCGCGACCGAGGCCGCCGAGGAAACCCCGGCCAAGCCCCGCCGCCGCACCCGCACCAAGGCAGCCGCCGCCGAAACGGCCGTCGCTACGGCTGAGGGCGCGACCGAGGTAGCCGAGGAAACCCCGGCCAAGCCCCGTCGTCGTACCCGCGCGAAGGCGACCACCGCCGAAACGGCCGTCGCCACCGCCGAGGGCACGACGGAGACGGCCGAGGACACCCCGGCCAAGCCCCGCCGCCGCACCCGCACCAAGGCAGCCGCCGCCGAAACGGCCGTCGCTACGGCTGAGGGCGCGACCGAGGTAGCCGAGGAAACCCCGGCCAAGCCCCGTCGTCGTACCCGCGCGAAGGCGACCACCGCCGAAACGGCCGTCGCCACCGCCGAGGGCACGACGGAGACGGCCGAGGAAACCCCGGCCAAGCCCCGTCGTCGTACCCGCGCGAAGGCGACCACCGCCGAAACGGCCGTCGCCACCGCCGAGGGCACGACGGAGACGGCCGAGGAAACCCCGGCCAAGCCCCGCCGCCGCACCCGCACCAAGGCGGCGGAGACGGCCGAGGCCGAGACCGCCGGGACCGAGGCGGCGGAAGCCGCCACGACCACGCCGCGGCGCCGTACCCGGGCCAAGGCCGCCAGCGCGGAGACGGAGGTCGCGGAGGCCGAGGCCGCCGCCAAGCCGCGCCGTCGTACCCGTACGACGGCCAAGGCCGCGGAGCCGACCGCGACGCAGCCCGACGAGGCCGAGGCGAAGCCCGTACGCCGCCGCACCCGCACCAAGGCCGCGGCGGACACCACCCCCGAGGCCTGACGGCACCCAGCACCCCACGGGGCCTGATCCGCACCGCGGATCAGGCCCCGGGCGCGTACAGGCCCGGTGCGTCAGCCCTTGGTGCACCA
>NZ_RIBZ01000886.1:0-75702 GCF_003721215.1 Streptomyces botrytidirepellens | reverse complement strand
TCCTCGGCGAAGTGCCGGTCGCCGGTGGCGTCGGGCACGTACTTCACACAGACAACGATCCTCAAGCTCACGCCGGCTCTCCTACTGCATCGTCTCTTCCGGGCTGCCTTGTGCTGGCAGCATAGGCGCCCTCGGGGGCTGTTCCCGGTCGGTTGGCGGCCGGGGTCGGCCCATGCACCGAACGAAATATTACTCGCCAGTACACCCAGGGTGTTCCCCGGACGCAAGCCGGTTGAACTGTGACCTTGCCAACGGATGATCAGCGGGCGGCTCAGTCGCGCAGCGCGTTGAAGCGCCCCTGGTGGTACAGGAGCGGACGACCGGCTCCCGCCGGGTCGCCCGCGACCACCTCGCCGATCACCACGCGGTGATCCCCGGCGGGTATGCGCGCCACCACCCGGCACACCAGCCACGCGAGCACCCCGTCCAGCACCGGCACCCCCTCGGGCCCGGTGTGCCAGCCGGTGCCGGGGCCGAAGCGGTCCGCGCCGCTGCGCGCGAAGGTCGCGGCCAGCTCCCGCTGGTGCTCCCCCAGGACGTGCACACCGACGTGCTCGGCCTCGGCGATCACCGGCCAGCTGGAGGAGCCCTTGCCGACGCCGAAGGAGAGCAGCGGGGGCTCGGCGGCGACGGAGGCCAGGGAGGTCGCGGTGAAGCCGACGGGGTGCGTCCCCTGCGCGGTGATCACCGCGACACCGGCGGCGTGCCTGCGGAAGACGGAGCGGAAGAGTTCGGGGGCGCTGAGCCGGGGCGTGCCGAGATCAGGTGAAGCGGTCATGAACATGTCCTTCTGCGGTGGGGTACGAGCGGGGGGAGCCGTGCTGTCGTCGTCGCTCACCCGCCCGGACACCGCGCACTCGCGGTCCGCACCAGGTCCACGTGTACGCGTCCGTAGAGAAGAAGAAGTCCAGGCCGCATGACGTCACCCTGACGATGCCCGCAGCGCACCGTCAAGTGCGGACCGGTGGAGGGGAGTCCGTTGCGGGGTCACACGCTATGACCTCACGCCGGATCAGACCGCCTCGCCGAGGGCGGCGATGACGTCCGCGGTCCGCGGCTGTCCGGCCGCGCGGCGCACGATCCGGCCGTCCGCGTCGAGCACCAGCACGGTGGGCGTCCGCACGACGTCCAGCATCCGTACGAGTTCCAGATGCGCCTCGGCGTCGATCTCGACATGAGCCACGCCGTCGACCATGTGGGTCACCTCCGCCAGGACCCGCCGGGTGGCCCGGCAGGGCTGGCAGAAGGCGCTGGAGAACTGGACGAGGGTGGCCCGGGTGCCCAGATCCGCTCCGAGCTGGGCTGCTTCGAGCCGCCTTCCCCCGTACGCCTCGTCCTGCCGCTGCTCGTTTCGCACGCTGTCCTCCGGTTCCGATGCCGTCATAGGGTGCAGCGACATGGGCCTTTAGGTGATTCCCCAGAGCCCGACGTGATGAGGATCTCGCGGCCGGGGCGGGACCCGCGCTAGCACAGAGAGATGACATAGGGCACCATCTGCCAGAAGCCGGGAAACCTACGGCTGCGTAACTTCCGCCGGGAGAGCCCTCCCAGGGAAAACGATGAAGGGTCCCTCTATGGCAGAGCTCGTCTACCCGCCGGTGATCGGCGCGGCCCGCACCATGTTCAAGGCGCTGGACCTGCGTATCGACATGAAGGGCACCGAGAATGTCCCGGAGCGGGGTGGCGCGGTTCTGGTGAGCAACCACATCGGCTATCTCGACTTCGTGTTCGCCGGGCTCACCGCCCGTCCGGCGAAGCGGCTGGTGCGGTTCATGGCGAAGGAAGCGGTCTTCCGCCACAAGGTCTCCGGGCCGCTGATGCGGGCCATGAAGCACATTCCGGTGGACCGGGCCGCGGGCATGGACGCCTACAAGCACGCCCTCAAGGCCCTGCGCGCGGGCGAGATCATCGGCGTCTTCCCGGAGGCGACCATCTCGCGCTCGTTCACCCTCAAGAACTTCAAGTCGGGCGCCGCCCGGCTGGCCCAGGAGGCGGGCGTACCGCTGCTGCCGATGGCGCTGTGGGGGACGCAGCGGCTGTGGACCAAGGGCCAGAAGCGGGCGCTGGGCCGCAACCACTTCCCGATCACGATGCGGGTCGGCGAGCCGATGGAGGCGGACCCGACGGAGCCGTCCGACACGCTCACCGAGCGGGTCCGATCGCGGGTGCAGGAGCTCCTGGAGGCGGCGCAGCGGGCGTATCCGGTGCGACCGAAGGGCCCGGAGGACACCTGGTGGGTCCCCGCCCACCTGGGCGGTACGGCCCCCACCCCGGCCGAGGCCATCGCCCTGGACCGCGGGCGGTAGTCCGTCACGACGCGGCGGCCGCCCTCCGGCGGGGCGGCCGCGCCGTGCGCCGGGTGGCTAGCGCTTCATCTCCTCCCGGAGGGCCGCCACGAAGCCGTCGACGTCCTCTTCCCGGGTGTCGAAGGAGCACATCCACCGCACGTCGCCCGCCGCCTCGTCCCAGAAGTAGAAGCGGTACCGCTTCTGGAGGCGTTCGCTCACATCGTGCGGCAGCCGGGCGAAGACCGCGTTGGCCTGGACGGGGTGCAGGATCGTGACGCCGTCGACGCCGCGCACCCCCTCGGCGAGCCGCTGGGCCATCGCGTTGGCGTGACGCGCGTTGCGCAGCCACAGGTCGCGGGCGAGCAGGGCCTCCAGCTGGACGGAGACGAACCGCATCTTGGACGCCAGCTGCATGGACAGCTTGCGCAGATGCTTCATCGCACGCACCGCGTCCGGGTCGAGGACGACCACGGCCTCGCCGAAGAGCATGCCGTTCTTCGTGCCGCCGAAGGACAGCACGTCCACGCCCGGCACATTGGTGAACGACCGCATCGGCACGTCCAGCGCCGCGGCCGCGTTGGCTATCCGGGCCCCGTCGAGGTGGACCTTCATGCCGCGCTCATGGGCGTGCTCGCAGATCGCGCGGATCTCGTCCACCGTGTAGACGGTGCCCAGCTCGGTGTTCTGGGCGATCGAGACGACCTGCGGCATCGCGCGGTGCTCATCGTCCCAGCCGTACGCCTCGCGGTCGATGAGGTCGGGGGTGAGCTTGCCGTCCTCGGTGGGCACGGTGAGCAGCTTCAGCCCGCCGACCCGCTCGGGCGCACCGCACTCGTCGACGTTGATGTGCGCGGTGTCGGCGCAGATGACCGCGCCCCAGCGGTCGGTGAGCGCCTGGAGCGCGACGACGTTGGCGCCGGTGCCGTTGAAGACCGGGAACGTCTGTGCGTACGGGCCGAAGTGGCTGCGCATGACGTGCTGGAGATGCGCGGTGTAGTCGTCCTCGCCGTAGGCGACCTGGTGACCGCCGTTGGCGAGGGCGAGCGCGGCGAGGACCTCCGGGTGGCCGCCCGCGTAGTTGTCACTGGCGAAGCCGCGTACCTCGGGGTCGTGATGACGGCGTGCGTCGGTCCTCACGGCTTGGGGGTCAGCCACAGGCGGGTTCCGTTCACTTCCCGGGCGGGCCGGTCCCAGACTCCGGTGATGGCCTCGGCCAGCTCCGTGACGTCGGTGAAGCCCGCGAACTTCGCGTTGGGGCGCTCCGCGCGCATGGCGTCGTGCACCAGCGCCTTGACCACCAGGATGACAGCCGCGGCCGCCGGGCCGCTCTCGCCCCCCAGCTTGCGGAAGGAGTCGCCGAGGGCGAGCGTCCACGCCTCGGCGGCGGCCTTGGCCGCGGCGTACGCGGCGTTGCCGGCGGTGGGCTGGGACGCGCCCGCCGCGCTGATCAGCACGTAGCGGCCGTTGCCGGTGCGGCGCAGGGCGTCGTGGAAGGCGAGCGAGGTGTGCTGGGCGGTGCGGATCAGCAGGTCGTGCAGGGTCTCCCAGTCGGCGAGCGGGGCGTCGGCGAAGGTCTTGCTGCCGCGCCAGCCGCCGACGAGGTGGACGAGGCCGTCGACGCGGCCGAACTCCTTCTCGGTCCGGTCGGCCCAGGCGCGGGTGGCGTCCAGGTCGAGCAGGTCGACCGTCTCCCCGGTGACCCGGGCGCCGCCGTGGGCGTAGCGCGCCGCGTCGACGGCCTCGGCCAGCCGCGCGGGGTCGGAGTCGGAGGCGACGACGGTGGCCCCGGCCTCGGCGAGGCGGAGCAGCGTGGCGCGGCCCGCCGGGCCCGCCGCACCGGCCACCGCCACCACGGCGCCGTCCAGCGGCGTCCCGCCGCCCGGCTCGTTTGGGGTCGGGCTCGACGTCGGTGTGGTCATGCTCGCTGTCTCCTCATCGTCGGTGCCGTGGTGCGGTCGTCCGGTGCCGTGGCGCGGTCCGCCGCGGGGCTCACGCCGCCGCTCGTACGTCGTCGTCGCCGGCCGTGATGCCCTTGGTCGAGGCGACCACGTCCCGCAGCTTCTTGGCGAGCGCCTCGTAGAACATGCTCAGCGGAAACTCGTCGGGGAGCACGTCGTCGACGAGCTTGCGCGGCGGCTGGGTCAGGTCCAGCGCGTCGGGGCCCTTGGCCCAGACGGAGCCGGGGTGCGGGGCGAGGTAGGTCGACACCAGCTCGTACGCCTTGAACCAGTGGACGAGCTTGGGCCGGTCGATGCCGTCCCGGTACAGCTTCTCGATCTCACCGCACAGCTGGTTGGTGACCTGCGCGGCGCGCGACCAGTCGATGTGCAGGGTGTTGTCCGTCCAGCGTACGACGTCGTGCTGGTGGAGGTAGGCGAACAGCAACTGGCCGCCGAGGCCGTCGTAGTTGCGGACCCGTTCGCCGGTGACGGGGAACCGGAACATCCGGTCGAAGATCACGGCGTACTGGACGTCCCGGGCCTGGGCGAGCCCCTCCGCGTCGAGCTTCACGGCCTCCTTGAAGGCGGTGAGGTCGCAGCGCAGCTCCTCCAGGCCGTACATCCAGAACGGCTGGCGCTGCTTGATCATGAAGGGGTCGAACGGCAGGTCGCCATGGCTGTGGGTGCGGTCGTGGACCATGTCCCACAGGGCGAACGCCTCCTGGCAGCGCCGCTGGTCGGCGAGCATGTCCCGGATGTCGTCGGGGAGTTCGATGCCCAGCGCCCGGACGGCGGCCTCGCTGACCCGGCGGAAGCGGGCGGCCTCGCGGTCGCAGAAGATGCCGCCCCAGGAGAAGCGCTCGGGGGCCTCGCGCACGGCGATGGTCTCCGGGAAGAGCACCGCCGAGTTGGTGTCGTAGCCGGAGGTGAAGTCCTCGAAGGCGAGGCCGAGGTAGAGCGGGTTGTCGTAGCGGGTGCGCTCCAGTTCGGCCAGCCAGTCGGGCCAGACCATGCGCAGGACGACCGCCTCCAGGTTGCGGTTCGGGTTGCCGTTCTGCGTGTACATGGGGAAGACGACGAGGTGCTGGAGGCCGTCGGCGCGCGCCTGGGCGGGCTGGAAGGCAAGCAGCGAGTCGAGGAAGTCGGGGACGCCGAAGCCGTCGTCGGCCCAGCGGCGCAGATCGGCGACGAGCGCGCGGTGGTACGCGGCGTTGTGCGGGAGCAGCGGGGCCAGCTCCTCGATGGCCGCGATCACCCTTTCGAGGGTGTCGCGGGCGCGGTGGCGCGGTGGCGTCCCCTCGGCGTCGAAGTCGATGGAACCGTCCTTGGACTGCCAGGGGCGAATCGTTTCTACAGCACCTTTGAGGGATGGCCAGGCCGGGTGTTCGATCACACGCTCCGCAGGCAGAATGCCACCGTCCGCTATCACGGACGAAAGAATTTCCGTCATGACGACTCCTTCACCGGAGAACCTTCCGTATGGACACCGTATCCGTGGATGACCTCGCCGCTCAAGGCCAGGTAACGGAAATCGTCCTGCGTCACCTCCGCATCACCGCCGTTTTTCCTGCCCCATCCGCCCCGGACCATGCCACGGCCGTGCTTGAGCGGCCCTGCCGGAGTCGGCCGTTAGGCTGAGCGCCGGTCCGGACAGCCCGTGACTCCACACACAACCGAAAACCGACAAAAAGCCCGACAGAAGAGCGAGATCACGTTGACCTTTCTCACCATCGGACACCGCGGAGTGATGGGCGTCGAGCCGGAGAACACCCTGCGCTCATTCGTCCGGGCCGAGCACGAGGGCCTGGACGTCATCGAACTGGACCTGCACCTCAGCAAGGACGGCGCGCTCGTCGTGATGCACGACGCCGAGGTCGACCGCACGACCGACGGCAAGGGCCCCATCAGCGACTTCACCCTCGCCGAGCTGCGCGAACTGGACGCCGGGGACGGCGAGCGGATCCCGGTCTTCGAGGACGTCGTGGACGCGGTGAAGGCACCGCTCCAGGCCGAGATCAAGGACGTGGCCGCCGCGCGGGCCCTGGCCGAGGTGCTGACCGGCCGCGATCTGCTCGGCCGGGTCGACGTGATCTCCTTCCACGACGAGGCCCTCGCCGAGATCCGCACCCTGCTGCCCAGCGCCCGCACCGCCCTGGTGGCCAGCCGCTACGGGCTCGACGCCATCGACCGGGCGCACGCCGTCGGCGCCGGAATGCTGGTGCTCAACATCCGCCGGCTCACCCTGGAGCTGGTGGAGCGCGCCCACGCCGCCGACCTCAAGGTCATCGGCTGGACGGTGAACACCCCGGACCATCTGAAGCTGGCGCGCGGGCTCGGCCTCGACGGCGGCACGACCGACTTCCCGGAGATCCGCCGGGCGGTGCGCTACACGGCGTGAGCGCCGCGGTCAGCGTGACCTGGTTCAGCCCAGCGGCTTGACCAGCAGCTCGAACTCGAGGTCGGGGCGGCGCGGCACGCCGAAGCGTTCGTCGCCGTACGGGAACGGAGTCGTCCGTCCCGTACGGGCGTAGCCGCGCCGCTCGTACCAGGCGATCAGCTCCTCGCGGGCGGTGATCACGGTCATGTGCATCTCACGGACCGCCCACTCCGCCACCGCGAACCGCTCGGCCTCGGCGAGGACCGCCTTCCCGAGCCCGCCGCCCTGGAGCCCCGGCCGCACGGCGAACATGCCGAAGTAGGCGTGTTCGCCGCGGCGCTCCAGCTGACAGCAGGCGATCAGCTCGCCGTCCCGCTCGACGACCATCATCCGGCCGTCCGCACCCCGTACGACGTCCGTAACGCCCTCGGGATCGGTGCGCTGCCCGCCCAGGATGTCCGCCTCCGTCGTCCAGCCGGTCCGGCTGGCGTCCCCGCGGTACGCCGACTCGATCAGCGCGACCAGCGCGCCGACGTCGGCCTCGGTTGCCCCGCGGTAGGTGAGCGCGGCGGTGTTCGTGGCGGGGGTGTGCATGGCGGCGGTGTCCTCTCCCTGCGCGGCCGGAACCGGCGGATGACGAGAAGAAGACCCTACCCCCGTCCCCTCCGGGGCGGGGTGCGTAGGGTCGCGGTCATGGTGCACGTACTGAGCAGCCGCACACTGCTGCGGCCGACGGACCCCGACCGCTCGCGGGCCTTCTACGGCGAGGCGCTGGGCCTGGCGATCTCCCGCGAGTTCGGGACCGGCCCCGAGCGCGGCACGGTCTACTTCCTGGGCGGTGGCTTCCTGGAGGTCTCCGGCCGCTCCGAGACCCCGCCCGCGCCCGGGCTCCAGCTGTGGCTCCAGGTCGCGGACGCCGAGGCGGCCCACGAGGAGCTGGCGGCCCGGGACGTGGAGATCCTGCGACCGCCGAAGAAGGAGCCGTGGGGGCTGGTCGAGATGTGGATCGCCGACCCCGACGGCGTCCGCATCGCCGTCGTGGAGGTCCCCGAGGACCACCCGATGCGCTATCGGCCGGGGATCTAGCTCCGGCGCCACCGCCCCTGACACGCCCTGCGGTGGCGGGACCGCGCCTTAGGTCACGCCGAGCAGGCGCAGCCCGGCGGCGGTGACGGCCGCGGCCAGGACGACCATCAGGAACGGCGCCTTGCGCCAGGCCAGCACTCCGGCGACCACGACTCCGGCGGGGCGGGCGATCCCCGCGGGGCCGTGGCCCTCGGTGAGCGCCGTCGTCGCCGCGACGGCGGCCAGCAGGACGATGGCGGAGGTCTCCATCAGCTTCTCCGCCCGCGCCGGAAGCGTGATCCGGCTGCGCAGCAGCGGCCCGGCGAACCGGAGGGCGAACGTACCGGCCGCGAGCGCGAGGATCGCGGCGGCCAGCGTCAGGGAGCCGGGCACGGGCGCTCCTCCTTCTCGGGGTCGTTCGTCTTGCGCGGTACGGCGGCGAGCGCCACCCCGGCCAGGGCGAGCAGGACGGGCACCCCGGCGGGCAGGAAGGGGGTGGTGGCCAGGGCGATGGCGACGCCTGCCGGGACCGCCAGCCGCTTGTCCCGGTCGCGCAGCGCGGGCAGGACCAGGGCCAGCAGGATGGCCGGGAACATCGCGTCGAGCCCGAACAGATCGGTGTCGTCGATGACCGTGCCGATCAGGCCCCCGGCCACCGCGCCCAGCGGCCAGCAGAGGAGCACGCCCAGTCCGCAGGCCCAGTAGGCGGCGCGCTGTCGCGCGTTGCCGTCCTGGGCGAGCGCGAAGACGACGCTCTCGTCGTTCATCAGATGGCTGCCGAGGAGGCGCCGACGGCCGCGTCCGAGGACATCGGGCAGGGCCAGCCCGAACGGCAGATGGCGGGCGTTGACGACCAGCCCGGCCAGCACCGCCGCGACGGGGCTGCCGCCCGCGGCGATGAGCCCGACGAACAGGAACTCCGAGGCACCGGCGAGCACGAGCACGCTCAACGCCGCCGGAACCCACAGCGGGAGACCGGACGCGACGGCGATCGCCCCGTACGACAGGCTGGTGACACCGACGGCGAGGCAGACGAGCGCGATGTCCCGCAGCAGCACACGATCGAGCGTTCTCCATATCGAATGCATGACGCATATAATGAACACCAAGGTCGCGTTCGTCAAACCGAACACATGACGTCTGGAGCGAACGGATGGCACAGGAAGTACCGGCAGCGGCTTCGGCAGCCTCTTCGGCTTCGGGCAAGGTCCCGATGGACTCGATCGCGGCCGTACTGCGGCGCGAGCGCGGCAGGGCGGGGCTGTCGCTCACCGAGGTGGCCCGGCGCGCCGGAGTCGCGAAGTCCACGCTCTCCCAGCTGGAGTCCGGCAGCGGAAACCCGAGCCTGGAGACCCTGTGGGCGCTGTGCGTCACCCTGGACGTGCCACCTTCGCGGCTCCTCGACCCGCCGCGCCCCCGCGTCCACGTGATCAGGGCCGACGAGGGCGTGACGCTCGCCTCCGCGCAGGCCGACTACCAGGCCGCCATGCTCTCCGCGGGCCCGCCCGGCGCGCGCCGGGACGTCTACCGCCTCAGCGCCGAGCCCGGTGCGGCGCGCGCCTCCGATCCGCATATGCCCGGCGTGGTGGAGCACGTCGTCCTGGCCTCGGGCCGGGCCCGGGTCGGCCTCGCCGACGACCCGGTCGAGCTGCGCCCCGGTGACTACGTCTCCTATCCGGCCGATCTGCCCCACGTCTTCGAGGCGCTCGAACCCTCGACGCGGGCCGTGCTCATCTCCGAGCACAACTGACCCGCCCACCCCGCCCGCCGGGCGTCCGCGCGCTCCCCCACTGCGCCCGTGCGCTCCCGTAGCCCGGTCCGCGCCCGGGCAACCTCCCGGCATACGTCCGCAGACGTCCGCGGCGTTCCGGACCGGGAGGTGTGCCGTGCACGGACCGCCGCTGATCGGCTGGCTGCTGGTCGCGCTGTGCGCCGCCACCGGCACGTACTGCCTGCTCCAGATGCGCGGCGAGCCGCCAGGACCGGGCCGCCGGATCGCGCGCGCCGAGGCGCTCATGGGGTGGGGGATGGCGGCGATGGCCGTGCCGTCCGCCGTTCTGGACCCCCGGCCGTGGGGCCCGCCCGCCTTCGCGGCGGTGTTCGGCGTGGCGGCCGTACGGGCGGTGGGGCACCACCATCTGCACCACGCCATAGGGGCGTTGGCCATGGCGTACATGGCGTTGGCGATGATGACGGGCACCCCGGGCGGCCACGGCCATGACGCCTCCATGGCGGCGGGCGGGCACATGACGGCGGGCGGTGACATGGCGTCGGGCGCCGCGGCGGGCGGCATCCCCGTGCTCACCGGCGCGCTCCTCGCCTACTTCGCGGTCTACGCGGTCCGATCCGGGCTGCGGCTGCTGCCGATGACGGACGGCGCGGTGGCCGCCACGGGCGCGCCGCCCGTCGGCTGGTCGCGGCGGCCCGAACTGCGGCATGCGTGCAGGCTCACGATGGCGATAGGGATGTTCGCGATGCTGCTGACGCTCTGAGCACGCCTGACTCTCCGAGCGCGCCCGCCCCGGCTACGCCGGGCGACGGCGCCCGCCCGTCGGGCACACCGGGTGACGCCGCCCCGGCAAACCGTGGCGTACGTCACTTCGCCCGCGCGGACATACCCGGGCCGACCGCCCCGACCATAGGGTGACGGCCATGATGGTCCCGCTCGCGCTGATGGGCCTCGGCGCACTGGTGGCGGCAACGGCGCCGCGCCTGATGTCCCGTTCCACATGGGTCGACCGCGAACCCGTACTCGCACTGTGGGTATGGCAATGCGTCGTCGTAGGAGTGCTGCTGTGCTGCGCGCTCACCATGGCACTCACCGCCGCGGCGGCCTCGGAGGCCGTCCGCGGGAACGTCTTCGCGCCCGCGCCCAACGGCGTCGTGGAGGCGTACGCGCTGTCCGGCTACGGCCCCTGGGCGGCGCCCGTCGCCCTCGCACTGGCCTTCGGCGCCGCATGGTCGGCGCTGATGCTCAGCCGCGAGATCGGCCGCGCCCGCGCCTGGCGCAGGCAGCACCGCGCCGAACTCCTCGTCCGCTCCCCCGCCTTGCCCGGTGAGGAGCCCGCCGGGGAGCGGCTGGTGGTCCTGGAGGGCGACAAGCCCGACGCCTGGTGGCTGCCGGGCACCACGCCCCAGCTCGTCATCACGACCGCGGCCCTGCGCCGCCTCAAGGGGCGACGGCTGGACGCCGTGATCGCCCACGAGCAGGGCCACGCGCGGGCCCGCCACCACTGGCTGCTGCACTGCGCCGGTGCGCTGGCCGGCGGCTTTCCGCAGGTGCCGGTGTTCGCGGCGTTCCAAGGCGAGGTGCACCGGCTGGTCGAGCTGGCCGCCGACGACTCCGCGTCACGGCGGTTCGGACGGACGACGACCGCGCTGGCACTCGTGGAACTCAACGAGGACCGGGGGGTGTTCGGCCCCTGCCCCAGCGGACTCGCGCAGGTCCCGCAACGGGTGGACCGGCTCCTGGCCCCCGCGGCGCGCTTCTCCCCCGTGCGCCGTCTGCAACTCACCGCCGCGGCCGCGCTGGTCCCCGTCGTCCCCCTCCTGGTGACCCTGGTCCCGGCGCTGCGGGTGCTGGGCTGAGCGCCGCTGGTGCCGGGCTGGAGCGCCGCCCTCATCCGCGGGACGGCTCCCCTGCGTGCTGGCCCCGCGCACCCGGCGTCGGCGATCATCGACCCATGCAGCCGCAGACCCGCCCCCCGCACACCTTCCGCATCGCCGCGGTGCTCAGCGTCCTCTTCGTCGTGCTGCTCGCCCTCGTCGCCGCCCGCTGGGGGCCGCTGACGGGCGCGGACCGGGACGGCGTCGTCCCGCTGCACCGCATCGCGCTCGACCACCCCGGCTGGACCCAGACCAACAGAGTGCTGACGGACTGGATCTGGGACCCGTGGACGATGCGCGCCATGACGGCCGTGATCGTCCTCTGGCTGCTGCTGCACCGTGAGCGGACGCCCGCCCTGTGGGTCGTCGTCACGGCCGCCGCCGGTACCGCCCTCCAGCAGGGCGTGAAGGCGCTCCTGGACCGCCCCCGCCCCCACTGGGCGAACCCGGTGGACTCGGCGCACTACGCGGCCTTCCCCTCCGGCCACGCCCTCACCGCGACCGTCACCTTCGGACTGCTGCTGTGGATGCTGAAGCTGCACGGTGCATCCGCCCTGTGGCAGCGCCTGGCCACCGCCGTGGCCGCCGTCTCCGTGCTCGGCGTCGGATTCACCCGGCTGTACCTGGGCGTCCACTGGCCCACCGACATCCTCGGCGGCTGGCTGCTGGGCGCCGCGCTGGTCGCCTGGGCGGTCGCCACCTACCCCGTTGTCCACAGGACCGAGCGGGAATCCTCCTCCGATGGGAGAGTTCGTCCATGAGCAATCTCGATCTGCGGCCCACGGCGACCGTATGCGGCGGCCGCGCCGACGTCACCGCGCGGCCGGTGCGCGAGCTGCTGGCCTCCAAGCAGGTCCCGCTGGGCGAATCCACCGTGGTGCGCCGTCTGCTGCCGAACCTGGGCCGCCGCATGATCGGCGCATGGTGCTTCGTCGATCACTACGGCCCGGATGACATCGCCGACGAGCCGGGCATGCAGATCCCCCCGCACCCCCACATGGGCCTCCAGACGGTGAGCTGGCTGCACGACGGCGAGGTGCTGCACCGCGACAGCCTCGGCAGCCTCCAGACCCTGCGCCCCGGCGAGTTGGGGCTGATGACCTCGGGCCGGGCCATAGCGCACTCCGAGGAGTCCCCCCGCACCCACGCCCCGCTCCTGCACGGCGCCCAGCTATGGGTGGCCCTCCCCGACAGCGACCGCCACACGGCCCCCACCTGGGAGCACCACGCCGACCTGCCGCAGATCACCGGCGGCGGAGGCCTGCGCGCCACCGTCATCCTCGGCGACCTCGACGGCGCGGCCTCGCCCGGCACCACCTTCACCCCCCTGATGGGCGCCGACATCACCCTGGCGGCAGGCACCGACACCCGCCTGCCGGTGCGCCCCGACTACGAATACGCGGCCCTCACCATGTCCGGCGAAGCCGAGGTCGACGGCGTCCGCCTGGCCCCCGGCTCACTCCTCCACCTGGGCTGCGGCCGCAGCGAGCTTCCCCTGCGGGCGGATGTGGACAGCGCGTTCATGCTGCTGGGCGGCGAGCCGTTCGAGGAGAGGATCGTGATGTGGTGGAACTTCATCGGCCGCTCCCACGACGACATCACCCAGGCCCGCGAGGACTGGGCAGCGGGCCGCCGCTTCGGCGAGGTCCACGGCTACGACGGCCCGCCACTGCCCGCTCCTGAACTCCCCCCAGTGCCGCTGAAACCACGCGGACGCACGCGCTGACCTGCGCTTTCACTGAAGGCGAGTCATCACCCAAGGCTTGATCATTTACGGTCGAGGTCCAGCGGCCACATGACGCGACACGCCACTTGTGGCCGCTTCGGCGGGGCGGCGATGAGTCCCAGGTCTGGCCGTCTGTGACAGCCTCTGGCAGACCTTATGCTGACCCTATGCTGACTTTCCTGACCCTCCATCAGGTCGGAATTGTCCGCTGGGCCCCCTCAAGGGCGCACCCCTCACTGGTGGCATCACGTCGTCCAGCGGATGCATGCCAACTACCTGTGGTGGGATTCCATGACTCGCTCTCCCGTTCCTCGGCATCCGACGACGTCGAAGAACTGGTTCTGCGCCACACCTGGCTGAACCCCCTGGCGCGCTGAGAACGGAGCGCGTCAGGCACAGGTGCTGAGCATGCCGGCTCAGGGAGTAGGACTCCCGGGCGATGTCGCCGACTTGTGGGGTGGCGAGGTCGAGGACGAGTTGTCCGGCGCTGGCACGGGCGCTGATACCGATTTCTCCGGCGCGGGTTCCGGTGGGCACGATCGGACCGTCAGCCGGGGGTGCGAAGGGCAATGCACGATCGCCGTCCCCGGGCACGGCCAGCACGGTGAGGGTGGCGGACAGGGCGAAGACCACGGCCAACGTGACGGTCTCGGCACCTGCGGGGCGCCGCGGCGACCCTGTCTTCGAAGAGCGCAGACGGCGTCGGGCGGCGAGCGCCAGCACGCCGACGACCAGGACCAGGAGGAACTTGGCCAGCAGGACCTGTCCGTAGGAGGTGGTGACGATGTCGTCGAGCGGGACCAGGAGCAGTGCGGAGACCAGCCCGGTGACCGCGACCGCTCCGAACAGCCACGCGGCGAGACGGGCGTAAGGGAGGAACAACGTCCGAGCCGCAGCGGGCTCGGTGCGCCAGACAACCCCGGTCCGCAGTACATGGAACAGGGTTCCGGCCCACAGCGCCGCTGCCGTGAGGTGGACCAGGGTCAGCAGCGGGCCTGCGATGGCGTGTTCGGCTTGCGGGTGGGCGCGCAGCGCCTCGGCAGCGAGCACGCCGGCCAGGGGCAGGACGGCCCAGTTTCGCCGCTTCAGCAGGAGAGCTGTCGCGGCCAGGGCGAAGCCCACGATCTCCATCAGGGACAGGACGCCGGGGCGGGTGTCGGTGACGGAGGCCAGTGAGCCGCCCTGGGTGAGGAGCACGGTCAGACCGCCGGCGGCAGCGCACCCGACGAGAGCCGCGGCAAGTCCCCAGCGACGTGGACGGTGCTCGGGAGCTTCGGCGGTCCGCGCAGCCAGGCGGTCCGCAGCCAGCTCGCCGAGGAGGAGTGCGAGGGCGGCGAACAGCAGCCAGCGCAGAACGGCGGTGGGTGTGGCGTCCTTGGCGGCGGTCGTCTGACCTGAGGTGAGGGCGATGGTCCGGGGGCCGACGGCGAACCGGTAGCTGCCCGTCATCACGTCGCCGTCCCGGGCCGTCACCTGCCAGTCGACGGTATGGACCCCGCCCGCGACCCTGCCTCGCAGCGGGATGGTGACCGAACGGCCGCCCTGACTCAGCCTGCCGGTGCCGAGCGCGGCAGAGGCCGAGGGCTTCAGGCGCACGGTGGTTCCGGTCAGGCCGACCGGCTTGTCGAAGACGAGCACCAGTGCCCGCGGTGAGTCGGCCACCGTCGCGTTGGCCGCCGGGCTGGTGAAGAGCAAGGTGGCGTGCGCGGACGCGGGCGCTGCGCTGCACAGCAGTAGGACCAGGACGAGTGGCACCAGCGAGGCCAGCGTGGCCGCGGAACGGAGGGCGGAATACCGGGGGCGGCAGGGTGCGGGGGACGTCACGTGTCGAGGATCTCCGGTCCATCGGTCCGTACGGACGGTGGGGTGTGTTTTGACCCGCTCAGTCGCCTCGGGCGGAAAGCGCGGTGGCGGTCAGGCGGGGCGGTCCGGGAGACATGGCGTCGTGCGGGGTCTGCTGGTCGCTCAGTGCCTGGATCTCCTTGCGCAACCGGGCCAGCTCCCGCCGGTCGGCTGCCGGGTCACCTGATGCGCCGCGCCCCGGCCGCATCATGAACCACATCATCGCGCCCATGCCGAGCGGGCACGGGAGCGCGGGAAGGATGAAGAGCAGTTGATCCACCGCAGAGCTCCATTTCCCGCCCACTACGACAGCGGCGGCCTCGCCTGCGGAGACCGGGGTCTCCATGGACATGAGGATGCCGGGGACGCACAGTGGGATGTCGCTGACTCCCGGAGCTGCGCACGCTGCTATGCGGCACTGCATGCACATGTGCATGCACGGCAACCCGTACTGCGGCCCGGAATGCGCGATGTGTTGTGAACGGTGCTGCGAAGGGATGTTGCGCTGAGGGCGGCATGACGGCGGCATCCGCGCACGCGGAGGAGAAGGCGGACTGCTGCGACGCCTCCTGCCAGGACTGCTGCGACGCCATGTGACGTACCGGTTCGCTTCTCCGCCCGTCCGCCGCTTTCGCCCATCGGCGGTCGGCGGGCGGGCGGCCCCGAGCGAGCGGCCTCGGCGAGTGCGGCGGGCACGTCAGCGATCGTGCACAGGACGAGCGACACCCGGGAGGTGTGGGACAGGGTGGGGCGGGGGCTGGTGTGATCAGGGTCCACAGGCCACCAGCAGCGGCAGCAGCGGAGCCGCGATACTGGCCGCCACGACACTCAGCCACGTCACACGATGCGGCCGGGGTTGCGGTGTGAGGACGCGGCGCAGCCGGATGAGGGCACCCGGCCCGCCGACGCCCAGAGCTCCCTGCGGCGCCTGCCCCGCGGCTACCTCACACATGGCGGTCGCCAGCGCGTCCCTGGAGTGACTTCGCAGTGCTCTGTCATCCGCGATCATCTCTACCAGCAGCGTGATCTGTTCCTTGGCGTGCCGGGCGAGCGGCAGGCCGGGGAAGGCACGGGAGAACGCGTCCACGAGCAGCTGGAGAAGGTGATGCCTGCCTTCGATGTGAGCGCGCTCATGCTCTAGTGCGGCACGCATCTGCGCATCGGATAGGACGTCGAGGGCCCTCCGGGTGATGACGACACGACGTCGCCGCCCGGGGAGGCAGTACACGGCGGGGGCGCCATGGTCCACGACCGTGGCGTCGTATCCGGGGGCCGACTCACCGATCAGGGCGAGCATGTCGAGGTGACGCTGCCGTGCTCGGCGTGCCCTCCAGGTACAGAGAACGAACCAGCCGAGCGGCAGCAGCACGATCACGGCGGGGGCGCTGAGCGCCAGGGTGTCCCCGGGAGTGGGCGCGGATTCGGTTACCGGGGCGTCGGCGGCCAGACCGCAGACGCTGAGCAGCCCGAGGAAACCTTCGTGTACATGCTGCTCGGTGAGGGCCAAGTGGTACACCGTGAGCGCAGTGGCGACGATGAACGTCACCATGAGTCCCTGCCATGCGCCGCCAGGACCGGAGCACGGTGGGGCCATCGCGCCTGTGACAGCAGAGGGGGCATCGCGGCGCCCACCAAGGCCGCGTATCCAGCCAGCGCCACAGCCGTGATCACGCATCGCTCCGCTTTTTGGCCGCTCGGAGAGCCGAGCGCAGGGCGTCCGCCTCTTCCGGCGTGATCTGTTCGATGAAACTGACCAGAGTTCCGACCGGATCCGGGTTACCGCCGAGCGCCTCCTGCATCCGCGACGCCGTGTACTGCTGCCGGGTACACGTGGGCTCGTACACCCAGGCCCGCCCCTCCTTGTGCCGTTTCAGCATGCCCTTGCTGTGCAGAATGTCGGCCACGGTCTTCACTGTGCTGTAGGCGATGGGCCGCTCCTTGCTGAGGTCCAGCAGTACGTCGCGCGAGGTCGCCGGCCGCCCCCAGGCCCACAGGCGGTGCATGATCTCCGCCTCGAGCTCACCCAGCTGACGCACGATCGCTCCCTTCGCCCCCGGAACGCGAAGCCTCCGGCACCAGTGACCGCTCATCGTAGTGGGCAGCGTCCTGGAGCCCTGCGGACCTTCGGCGAGAGGGTGCGGTCGGCACGGGGCAAGCGGCGGCCGTACGCAGACGCCGTACCAGGGCGTGTGTGAGCAGCGCCAGCGAGGCCATGGCCAGGACTGGCTGTGCGGGGGCCCAGTACGAGAGGGCTCCGCTCACCCCGAGGGCCAGCACCACCAGCTTGTTGCAGATCGGGCAGCCGACGGCGAACGCGGACAGCACGCCCGCGAGCAGCGCCCGGCGCCCTCGTGGCTCATCGGGCCGCGCGGCCGAAGGGCCATTCACGTACGTCGCCACCAGCAGTCCCATGAGCAACGATGACGCCACCCAGACCGGATAGTTCCACCACAGAACCGGGGTCATCCGGGCGTAGAAGGGCGTGGGTACGACTCCGGTCGGCACACCGATCGCGGCTGCGGCGACAAGAGCCACGGCCACCGCCGCCACCCACTGACGTGGCGTCCACGTGTGCATGCGCCCGCCTCTCTGCCGCTACCATGACTGCCAAACAGCTTAGTAGATCACCCCCGCGCCCGCCCCGCGCAGCATGAGCCGGTCCGCTTCGATACTGTCGGAGAGCGGAGCGACCACAGATGGAGTCACGACGTGCATGTGAGCCGACACGTACGAACAGGAGGCGCCCTCGGGCACCTGCTGCTCGTCGTCGTGCTCGCGATGGGCGTCTTCGTGATGCACTCGATGGGCCATCCCGACAGCGCCTCCAACGCGAGCATGGGAGCGGCTCACGCATCGGCCACGACCGCCCACAAAGGCGGTGGCATGTCCT
The DNA here is from genome assembly GCF_003721215.1 of Streptomyces botrytidirepellens. Classification (NCBI taxonomy): domain Bacteria; kingdom Bacillati; phylum Actinomycetota; class Actinomycetes; order Kitasatosporales; family Streptomycetaceae; genus Streptomyces; species Streptomyces botrytidirepellens. Next base: position 57,968 of record NZ_RIBZ01000886.1, on the reverse strand, counting down.
CGACGCAGGACGTTGCCGTCTCCTCGCCCTCTTCGGATTCCCATCAGGACAGCAAGGCGGCCTCCCACCCCCCGGGCATGGGGATGGACATGGCCTCGCTGTGCGTGGCCGTGCTCGGCACGTGGGTTCTCGTCGGCCTTCTCCGCGCGGTTCTGAGTCGCAGCACGGAGTGGCTGGCACGGCTTCGTGATGGCGCCGTGGCGGCCCTGCGTCCCAATCCTCCTCCGCGCAGACCGCCTGACCTCGCTCAACTGTCAGTCCTGCGGATCTAGGCCGAACGCCACCGTGGGCAGCTTGTGCTGCCCACGCACCCCGTTCGACAGACGTTCCGCAGAACAGACACCACGAGGTTTTCGACATGACCGCCATCAAGCGCAGCACGCTCCGTCCGCGCGTCCGCCGCATCGCTCTCGTCAGCACCGTCGCCGCCGCAGGCCTGGTCCTCGCCGCCTGTGGCAACGACGACGACATGAGCGGCATGGACCACGGGAGCAAGAGCAAGAGCTCCGCCTCGGCGAGCGCGACCACCGGGGAGAACCCCGCACCGGGCGCGTTCAACGACGCGGACGTGAAGTTCGCGCAGATGATGATCCCCCACCACGAGCAGGCCGTCGAGATGTCCAAGCTCGCCGATGAGCGTGCCGAGGACGCCAAGATCAAGACTCTCGCCGGGGACATCGAGAAGGCTCAGGATCCCGAGATCAAGAAGATGAAGTCCTGGCTCAAGGCCTGGGGCAAGCCCGAGTCGGGCAGCAGCATGCCCGGCATGGACCACGGGTCCGACAGCAGCATGCCCGGTATGGATCACGGTTCCGGCAGCTCCGAGAAGTCGGGCATGCCCGGGATCATGTCCGACAAGGACATGAAGGAACTGACGGCCGCCAAGGGCGCGGACTTCGACAAGATGTTCGCGCAGATGATGATCGACCACCACAACGGGGCGATCGACATGGCCAAGGACGAGCAGAAGAGCGGTAAGAACGCCACCGCGAAGAAGCTCGCCGACGATGTCGTCAAGACCCAGACCGCCGAGGTCAAGCAACTCCAGGGCATCCTCGACAAGCTCTGATCCGGTCACACGCTGACCGTTCCGGGCTCAGCCGGTCATCCCGGGGAGCCCGGGGCGGTCGCCCCCTCACACTCCTTACTAGGGCCGCGCCCGGTCATGCCCCGGCCCGCCCTCACGATTCCCGAGGACTCATAAAGATGCACCGCGCCGTCCAGGCAGCCACCGCCGTCGCCCTCGGCCTCACACTGGCCGCCTGCTCCAGCGGAGACGGCGACACGGACTCGTCCGATGCCGTCACGACCGTCAGCCACATCCACGGACTCGGGCTGGACCCGTCCGACCAGCGCCTGTACGTCGCGACTCACGAAGGCATCTACACCCCCGACTCCAAGGGCAATCCCAAACTGGTGGGCGACAGCAAGGACGACTTCATGGGCTTCACGGTGGCCCAGGGCAAGACCTTTTACGCCAGCGGCCACCCCGCCTCCGGAGCGGACGGTCCCGGCAACAAGGGACTGATCAAGAGCACCGACGCGGGCAGGAGCTGGAGGTCGCTCTCCCTCTCAGGGAAGTCCGACTTCCACGCCCTGGACTACGCACACGGCACCGTCTACGGCTACGACTCCACCAACGGCCTGCTCCGCACCACCAAGGACGGCACCACCTGGAAGGACGGAGCGACGTTCCAGGCGCTCGACCTCGCGGTCGATCCGGACGACGCCGACCTCGTCCTCGCCACCACCGCGGAAGGAGTCGCCCGCAGTACCGACGGCGGCAAGACCTTCGACAAGGGCAAGCAGCCGGTGATGGCCTTTCTCTCCTGGAAGACCCAGAACGCCCTCTACGGCATCGACACCTCCGGCAGGCTGAGCCGCAGCACCGATGACGGCGCCACGTGGAAGAAGCTCGCCACCGTCCCCGGCGGACAGCCTCAGGCGCTCACCGCCGTCGACGCCCAGCGCGTCCTGGCCGCGACGCAGAGCGGCGTGTACGAGTCGAAGGACGGTGGCAAGACCTTCGCCAAGCGCCTCGCCGTCGAGTCGAGTGGCGGCCACTGACCCGCCCGTAACGCCATGTCGGCCGCGCCGACAACGCTCTCCCTCCTCGAACAGAAGGCCCGCGCCCGCTTACTGCATGGTGGTTGCACATAAGCTGTCATCGCAAAAAGCGCATAACAAGATCGTCCCCGAAGGAAGCCGTCCATGAGTGCACGAGCCCGCCGCTTCGACCGAGGCGAGATACGCCGGCTCGCAGCTATGTACGGCGTGGTGGCGGCACTCCACATCGTGGGGTTCGGACTGTTCGCGTACTACAACGCGCGCTACCACAACCTCACCGACAGCCAGGGGCGTTGCTGTACGCGGGGGCGGCGGGGCTGGCCTACACGCTCGGCATGCGCCACGCCTTCGACGCCGACCACATCTCGGCCATCGACGACACCACCCGCTATCTGCTGCAGAAGGGCAAACGCCCGCTGGCGCTGGGCCTGGCCTTCTCGCTCGGCCACTCGTCCGTCGTGTTCGGCCTCTCCGTCGGCATCACCTTCGCCGCTCAGGCCGCGAACCGCTTCCAGGCCGGGTTCGCGGAGATCGGCGGCGTCATCGGGACTCTGGTTTCCGGCGTCTTCCTCTACGCGATCGCCACATTGAACCTGGCGGTGCTGCGCGGCATCGTCCGCACCTGGCGCGAGGCGAAGGCAGGTCGCCACGAACCGGAGGAACTGGAGCAGCTTCTCGCCGACCGCGGGTTGATGAACCGGGTCTTCAAAGGCCGCTACAACCGGTTCATCGAGCACAGCTGGCAGCTTTACTTCGTGGGCCTGCTCTTCGGCCTCGGATTCGATACCGCCACCCAGGTCGGCGCGCTGGGCCTGGCGGCGGGTTCGGCCGCGGACGGCACGTTGCCGCCACTCGCCATCATCGCCCTGCCACTGATCTTCGCCGCCGGCATGAGCTTGATGGACACCACCGACGGGGTGTTCATGGCCAAAGCGTACGAGTGGTCGTTCTCCAACCCGGTCCGCAAGATCTACTACAACCTCACCATGACTGGCCTTTCGATCTTCGTCGCCTTCGTCGTCGGCACCGTGGAGCTGGTCTCACTGCTCGCGGAGCAGCTGGGCGCGGCGGACCACCGGCCGTGGTCGTGGCTCACCCGCATCGACCTCAACACGATCGGCATCGTCATCGTGGTGACATTCCTGGTGACGTGGATCGGTGCCGTGACGCTCTGGAAGGTGCGGCGCTTCGACGAGCGATATCCGCTACACCGCGCCCCTGTCGAGGCGAAGCCCGATCCATCGCTCTGACCGGGTAAAGGGCCGACCTCCCGCCGATCGAGCCGGGAACCGCGGCCAAGCCAAGCAGGAGCAGCCTCGGCGAGGGTGAGAACCCCCGGCCCACCATCACCTATATTGTTAAGTAGATTAGCCGTTCGGTGGATCCGCGGCCTCACTCTGAGGTCTGCGCTCCAACCTCAGGCACCTGCTCACAGGGGGATGGCTTCGCTGGAGCAGGTTAAGCCGGTCAACATGCCGAGCGGGGCCCGCGGCCCCACCGAGGGCCAGGACGAACAGAACCCTCGCTCCCTGGCGGGCGACGTTATTACGGCACAGATCGCCAAGATCACCAAGATGCGGAAGATGCTCAAGGAGCGAAGGTAGGGCAGCCCTCACCGCAGCCCTGCGAATCCGAGTCGCCTGGATTTCCCGAACCGTTCTGGGAGCCAAGGACGTCGCCGTTGAGGTAGCGCCCCGGCGTGGTGCCGACGGTTCGCCGGAATGCCGCGAGGAACGCGCTCGGTGTCGCATACCCCACCGCGTGTGCGACCCGGGAGACGGGCTGCCCCTCGGCGAGGAGGGACAGTGCGGCACGCAGCCGCACGTGGACGCGCCAGCGATCGAAGCTCATCCCGGTGTCGTCGACGAACAGCCTGGTGAGGGTGCGCCGGCTCACCCCGACAGCCCGCGCGTGCGACTCCAGGCTCCGCCGGTCCGAGGGATCCGCGAGCAGCGCGTCGGCCACGGCACGCACCCGTTCGTCGACGGGCGGCGGCACGTCGATGGGCAGGGCGGGCAACGGGTGCAGGAGATCGGGTACGACCGCCTCGGCGCGCAGGCGCGCGTCTTCCGGGAGGTCGTCGCGGCTGAGGTGGGCGAACAGGTGGGCCAGCAGACCGTTGACAGCAACCGGTGTGGGCTCCGTCCAGTCCACGCCGCACCGGTCTCGTTCGAGGTAGATGCCGCACAGCACCGCGTCCCGGGTCGCGCCGGTCCGGTGGAGGACCCCTGCGGGCACCCATAGTGCCCTGGTGGGCGGCAGAACCCAGTACCTGTCGTCGACGGCGATGCCGAGTACGCCGCGTCGAGTCCACGCCAACTGGTGGTGGTGCGGGTGGCTGTGTGCGGGGATCCACTCCCCCGAGGACAAGGGGAAGTGCCCCACGACAATAGCCCCCGGTCCGGGTGGGACAGCGCCTGATATCGCCTCGGTCACGTGCTCAGCGTATGTCCTCAATGCGCTATGACATGACCCCGTAGCGGATCGCGGTCACAGTGGCGGGTGCATAGCGTCGCGGTATGCCGATCAGTCATCCGCGCCATGGGCGCCACCACAGTACGGACGCGCAGGCCACGCCCTCGGGACGTCCGTCATGACCGCGGGGGCATCAGCTCGTACGGCCACGGCCACCACCCGCCGTCGGCCGGCGCTGATCGTGCTGTGCCTCGTACAGTTCATGCTCGTCCTGGACGACAACGTGGTGAACGTCGCCCTCCCGAGCATCCAGGACGACCTCGGCTTCGACACCGCGGGCCTGGCGTGGGTCGTCAACGCCTACTTCCTCGCCTTCGGCGGGCTGCTGTTGCTGTTCGGCCGCCTGGCCGACCTGCTGGGCCGCCGACGCGTCTTCCTCAGCGGCGTGGCGCTCTTCGGCGCCGCGAGCCTGGTCTGCGGGCTCGCACAGGAGCCTTGGCAGCTCATCACCGGACGGTTCGTCCAGGGCGCGGGCGCGGCCATGGCCGGCCCGGCCGCGTTGTCTTTGATCACCCTGCTGTTCCCAGCCCCGGAGGAGCGCGCCAAGGCGTTCGGCGTATGGGGCGGCATCGCGGGGCTGGGCGGCACGATGGGACTGGTGATCTCCGGTGCCCTGTCCGGTCTCACGTCCTGGCGCTGGATCTTCCTGATCAACCTGCCCGTTGCCGCCCTTGCCCTCCTGTTGCTCCCACGCCTGGTCGCTGAGAGCCGGGCCACCCGTCATGTACGCCTGGACGTGCCCGGCGCGGTGCTGGGCACCGGCGCCTTGGTGTCCCTTGTCTACGGACTGCTCCAGGCCAGGACATCGGGCTGGGGCACCCTCGGCTCCACCGGGCCCCTGCTTCTCGCCGTCGTCCTGGCTCTCACCTTCCTCGCGGTCGAGTCCCGTACGGCCGAGCCGCTGGTGCCGTTGTCGTTCCTGACCCATCGGACCCGTGCCGTCGCCAACGGGGCGATGCTGCTGTTCTCCGCGGCGTTGTACGCCATGGCCTTCCTGCTGATGATCCATGTCCAGACGGTCCTCGGCTACGACCCGCTCACGGCCGGGGTCGCCTACCTGCCCTTTTGCGCGGGCATCCTCGCGGGCATGTGGCTCTCATCCCGTGCCGTGGACCGGCTCGGGCCTCGCCGGGCCCTCGCCCTGTCGTTCCTGATCTGCTCGGCCGGACTGCTGCTGCTCTCCGGTATAGCACCGGGCGACGGCTACGCATCCGGAGTCCTGCCGGGCATGCTCGTCACGAGCCTGGGAAACGGCCTGACCCTGCCTGCGCTGACCATCACTGCGCTCACGGGCACGAACGAGGAGAACGCCGGTCTCGGCTCGGCCGTCATGAGCTCCGTTCAACAGATCGGCGGCGCAGTGGGGGTGGCCCTTCTGGTCACCGTGGCCTCACGACGCAGCGACGCCCTGTCCGCGCAGGACGGCCCTCTGCACGCTGCGACGGAAGGCTTCTCACTCGCGCTCACCGTAGCCGCTGCCTTCGTCGTGCTCGGTGCCCTCCTCATCGCCACCTTGCCGGGGAAGGATCGACGACCAGCACTCGCGCCCGGCGCCGGAGAAGCACCGGCCGAGCAGGAGAACCGTACCTGACTGCCGCTTCGCTTGCCCTTTTCGGCGTGGACTCAGAAGGGTGGCCCGCTCGGCCAACAGGCCGCGCAGATATGAGGAGTCGGGTACGTCACCACCTGACGGGCTTTGGCTCGGTCGCCACCACGGCGCGGCTCGTCTTGGCCGCATGCGGCCTCGGGCCGCCCACCGCCGAAGCAGTGAGCGGCCCGGGTTCTGCGACCTTGATGTGGGTCAGTCGAGGGTGACCGAGCGGGCGAAGGTGGCGTCGATCTCCTGGGCGATTTCGTTGAGTACGTCGGCTGGGACGATGCTGTCGACATTCAGGACGGCGAGCGTCTCACCGCCCGGCACGGACCGGGAGACCTGCATGCCGGCGATGTTGAGGCCCGCCTCGCCGAGTACGTGACCGACGGTGCCGACGATGCCGGGCCGGTCCTTGTACCGCAGGAAGATCAGGTGATCGCTGACCGCGAGGTCGATGGTGTGCTGACCCACCGACACGATCTTCTGGATGTTCCTGGGGCCGGCCAGGGTGCCGGAGACCGCGACCTGCTCACCGCTGTTCAGGGTGCCGCGGACGGTCACCATATGGTGGTGGTCGGGGCACTTCGAGCTGGTGGTGTGGCGCACGTCGACCCTGCGTTCCTGCGCGAGCAATGGTGCGTTGACGTAGGAAACCGCCTGGTCGACGACGTTCTCGAAGACGCCCTTGAGAGCGGAGAGTTCCAGCACCTTGACGTTGTGCTGGGTGATGTCGCCGTACACCTCGACGTCGAGCCGGACCGCGACCTCCCCGGCCAGGGCGGTGAAGATCCGGCCGAGGTTCGCGGCGAGCGGCACGCAGGGGCGGACGTCCTCGGCGATGACGCCGCCCTCGACGTTGACCGCATCCGGGACCAGCTCTCCCGCGAGCGCCAGCCGCACCGACGTGGCGACGGCGATGCCCGCCTTCTCCTGTGCCTCATCGGTCGATGCGCCCAGGTGTGGAGTGGCCACGACGTTGTCGAACTCGAAGAGCGGGGAGTCGGTGCACGGCTCCTGGGCGAAGACGTCCAGGCCCGCGGCGGCGACGCGGCCCTCCTTGAGCGCGCTGGCCAGCGCCTGCTCGTCGACGATCCCGCCGCGCGCGGCGTTGACGATCCGCACCTCGCGCTTGACCTTGTGCAGTGCCTCGTCGCCGATCAGGCCGACCGTCTCGGGCGTCTTCGGGAGGTGGACCGTGATGAAGTCGGAAACCTCCAGCAGCTCATCGAGCGAGAGGAGCTTGACGCCCAGCTGCGCGGCGCGCGCGGGCTGCACGTACGGGTCGTAGGCGACGACCTTCATGTCGAAGGCGGACATCCGCTGGGCGACCAGCACGCCGATGCGGCCGAGGCCGACCACGCCGAGGGTCTTCCCGGTCAGTTCGACGCCGGTGTACCTGCTGCGCTTCCACTCGCCGTTTTTCAGCGCGGTATTGGCCTGCGGAATGTTCCGCGCGGTGGCGATGAGCAGGCCGCAGGCGAGCTCGGCGGCGGTGACGATGTTGGACGTCGGAGCGTTGACGACCATGACGCCGGCCTTGGTGGCGGCGGGGACGTCGACGTTGTCGAGGCCGACCCCGGCGCGGGCGACGACCTTCAGCTTCTTGGCGGCGGCGATGGCCTCCGCGTCGACCTTGGTCGCGCTGCGTACCAGGATGGCGTCGACATCCGCGATCGCATGGAGGAGTTCGGTTCGATCGGCGCCATTGCAGAGCCGGATCTCGAAGTCCGGGCCCAGGGCGTCGACAGTGGCGGGCGACAGTTTTTCAGCCAGGAGTACGACAGGTTTCGAGCTCACGGTGGATTTCAATCCCTACTGGTTCGTTGAGGAACGGCCGCCCCGGCGGCCGCATTCGGCGGCGACTTCGACGCATGGTCGGCAGGGAGGACAAGGAAAGCTCGTCCTCCCTGCCGCAGGACCATGGGTCAGGCAGACACCGACTCGGGCTGTGTCTCGCGTACCGGCGGTGCGAGGCGGCCCGTGCGGTGCAGTCCGTACAGGGCGGCGGCACAGGCCAGGCCGAGCGCGCAGAGCACGATCCACGGGAGCGCGGAGACGCCGGCCGCGCGGGCGGCGTCCAGAGAGGCTCCGGTCAGCAGGTTTCCGAGCGTGATGCCGACGCCGCAGATGGTGTTGTAGAGCCCGTAGTGCGTGGCGACCAGGCGGTCACCGGAGAGTCGGACGATGGTGTCCATCTCGAACGGGTAGGCGATCATCGTTCCCACCGCCAGGAGCAGAGCGGAGAGCGCGGGCGGCACGGCTGCGAGCAGCCACAGCCCCACTCCGCCCTCCGGCACGGGCACGGCCGTCGGTACCAGCAGGGGCAAGAACGCCACGCCCATGGTGAACAGCCCCCAGGCAAGTGCCCGGCCCGGCTCCATACGGGCTTTGCACCACGCGGTCACCTTGGTCTGGAAGAGGATGGTGCTCAAGCCCGAAACAGCGAAGAGCATCGCCACCGCCGCTGTCCCGGACGTTCCGTCGCCGCCCAGGCGCCGCACCTCCAGCGGCAGCGCGAGATAGACCTGGAACTGCATGACATAGAAGCCGATCATGGCGACCGAGAACAGCAGGAACGGCCGGTTGGCCACGATGGTGCGCCACTGGGACAGCACGCCGTCCTGCCGGCCGCTTCCCTTGGTGGTCGGTGCGTCATGTGCCCGGCGGGCGGGCAGACTGCGGATCTGCACGATGCTCAGCAGTGCGAAGATCCCGGCCGACACCAGGCAGGCGACGCGGAAGTCGACACCGGTGAGCACCATGCCGACGAGTGGGCCGAGCAGGATGCCGGCCTGGTAGAAGATATTGAACAGCCCGAACGCTTCGACCCTGCGCTCCCCGGCGTCCGCCGCGAGATAGGCCCTCACCGCCGGGTTGAACAGGGCGCCCGCCAACCCGGTCGCCGCGGATGCGGCGAGCAGCGCGGGCAGCGCGTCCACCAGTCCGAGGGTCGCGAAGCCGACGATGCGGAGCATCAGCCCGGCGATGATCAACGGCTTGTAGCCGAGCCGGTCGGCCAGGGTTCCGCCGACCAGGAACATCCCCTGCTGGCTGAAGTTGCGGATGCCGAGCACGAGCCCGACGGCCCAGCCGGCCAGCCCGACCGTGCCGGACAGATGCGCGGCCAAGTACGGCATCAGCATGTAGAAGCCGAGGTTGATGGAGAACTGGTTCACCATCAACAACTGGACGCTGCGCGGGTAGGAGCGCATCTGCGCCAGGGCTCCCCCGGAATGTGACTGCCGGTCCATCACCGGTCTCCCTCCTCCAGGGTGTCGAACTCAGCGAACTCGGCAGCGTCGTTCTCCTGTGCCGGGTCGGACAGGGTGAGCGGGTCGACCACGGTGGTGCACCGGGTCCAGCGGCTGACTTCCTTCTCGTCCAAGCGGCCGATCGTTTCCGGTCCGACGGGCGGCGGGGAGTCGAGCAGACCGTGGGCGGCGCAGTAGTCGTCGTCGTAGACCGTGCCGAGATAGCGTTGCGGGCCGTCGGGGAAGATCGCCGCGATCTTCGTGTCCGCGGGCAGGGTGCGGGCCAGCCAGCCAGCCACCAGGGCGACCGCGCCGACGCTCCAGCCGCCCGTGGCGTAGTGGGAGGCGGCGAGCTGGCGGCAGGTCCACACCGCCTCGGCCGGTGCCACCCAGTGCACCTCGCTGAAGTTGTCGTAGGCGACGTTGCGGGGGTAGATGCTGGAACCCAGGCCGCGCATCAGCCGGGTGCGTGCGGGCTGCCCGAAGATGGTCGAGCCGATGGTGTCGACGCCGACGAGCTTCAGCTCCGGGTACAGGGCCTGCAGCACCCGGGAGACCCCGGCGGAGTGGCCGCCGGTACCCACACTGCATACCAGCACGTCGATGTGGCCCAGTTCGGAGGCCAGCTCCAGCGCGAGTGGGGTGTAGGCGGTGGTGTTGTCGGGATTGTTGTATTGGTCGGGGCACCACGAGCCGGGGTACCGGGCCATGAGCTGAGCCACTCGCTCGCGCCGCGCCTGCTGCCAGCCGCCGGTGGGGTGGGGTTCGGAGACGACGTCGACCTGGGCTCCGTAGGTGGTCAGCAACTGGGTCATGGACCGCTCCAGCCCCGGGTCGGTGACCAGGGTGACGGGGTGGCCGTAGACCATGCCGGCCAGGGCCAGTCCCAGGCCGAGGGTGCCGCTGGTGGATTCGATGATCCTGGCGCCCGGGCGCAGATCGCCACGGGCGCGGGCCCGCTCGACCATGTACAGGCCGGGCCGGTCCTTGATCCCGCCGGGGTTGAAGCCCTCCAGCTTCGCCCAGAACCCCCGGTCAGCGGGGGTGAGGGGATCGGAGATCCGGAGAACCGGGGTGTCGCCCACGAGCTCGGACAGGGCCGAGCGGGCGGGAAGTGTGATCTCGGTGGTGGTCTGCGGGTTCATCTTCCGCTCTCATCGGTGGTGTGACGGGGTTTCGTCGGGCGTGCCGTCCGGCCCAGGAAGAGGCATCGGCCTCGGGACCTGGTGGCAGCACGCGCGGCCCGTGTCGATGGCCGCGAAGGCCCCGTCTAGATCCGCCACCGGCAGACGACGGCGAGGGTGGACCGGCCTGAACGCCGTATCCGGGGTCTGCTTCCTCCGTGTCGAGCGACCCACTGCTGGCCGGCCACGGCGGCGGTCACTCCGGCCGCCACTCCGGCGAAGACGGCGATGACCGCCGTGTCCGTGAACAACTGCCGGGCTTGCGGAGGCACTTGGCTGACCACGTCCGGCGCGCAATGCGCACCGGAGTGTGGATGCGGTTCGTGGGGCATCGCACGCTCGGTGTCCGACGACGCGAGCGGGACGAGGTCGGCCGAGGCCGAGGGTCGGCTCTGCGCGTGGCTGTCGTGAGCGTGTGTGGCGGAACAGCCGGACGCCCACAGCAGCAGTACTCCGAGGACGAAGACCAGCAGCCGCAGCAGCCGAGCCCTGGTGGCCGGGCGGCTGATGTGAGCGTGGGAAAGGGGGTGGAACGGCATGGTTCCTCCGGGGCGTGGCCGTCGCTCCCACGGCGTGGCGAGGGAGCGGCGGATCGGGATCAGCAGGCATCCGAGCAGGCAGGCAGCGGGGAGCGGTCCGTTCAACGCGAGGAAGCGTGGCTACGGACGTCCAGGGGCCGGGAACTGACCGCACTGGGCCGACCCGTCCCACAGGACGGGGCTGTCATCTCTCAGGAGAGCGGCGGCCAGTCGGGGACGCCGGAATCTAGACCTGCTGCACCACGGAGACTCTCGAACCCGTCAACGAAAGAACGGCAGGCCCCGATCGGAAGGGGTCGGGCTTCTCCAACGCAAACGGGTGCGTCGATGGCACACGGCCCCGTGTGGACAGACTGGGTGCGGCCAGATACAGGTCCTGCTGGGGCTGGCCGGAGAGGCAGTCTGCAGCTGGGTGGGGCGAGCCGTCATCCTCGTGCTGGCCGTCGGCTGCCGCAACGTCAGGCGATGCGCTCGCGGCAGCACCGCCTCCTCCGGCCCCGCTCGCGTGACCTTCCTGCATCACGACGGACGCGTGTGTGGGCGCGGTCGCACCGGCCCTTGCGTGCCCCTGGGCACTCTCAGCGCTCGCGCCGTGCGTGACCAGGACGCCGAGCACCAGAACGGCCAGCCACAGCAGACGCAACGGCCCCGCGGAGCGGGGCCGCAGCATGCCGGAGCGCGACCAAGCCGTAACCATGCCGTGATCGTAACCATTGCCCGGCGGCGCGGCGCAAACTTCTCTCGGAAACATGGAGTTAACAGCTGTACACAGATTTCACGCAAAGGATCAGGCTGATGCTTCGGGTCTCATGAAACGGCAGGTCGCCCCAACCTCGACGCCCTTTCGCACGAGCCGCGGCCATCTGTCCACCGTCAGACGTGATCCGCCTCACGGCTCCATCGACGGCCTCGTGGTGCCTCATTCGTGCTGTGGAGTTCGGCTGATGCCCGGTAGCCCAGGCTCGCCCTCATCCCGGCCTCGCCGTGGTGTGGGCCGTGGCAGTGCGGTGTCCACCGGCCCGGTCGGCGGTGTCGAAGAAGACGGACAGGATCTTCTTGGGCAGCGCGATCGCGGTGTTCTTGCGCGGCCCGGATGTGCCGGTCTGGTACGTGTGTGGCTCGTCCCCCGACCTGAACCAAGCCGCTCAGCGGACGGCTCGTCCAACAGTCGTTCGTGGTGCTCCGTAGCCGTCAGGGCGCGGGCGTCAGGCGGCCATCATCAGCAGCATCGTCGCCATGGTGCCGCCCATGCCGATGTGGGCGGCGAGCGCCGTGGTGGGCGAGGTGCCGGGACGGCGGCGGTTGGCCACGCCCTTGCCCTGGCCCGCACTGCGGGTTCGGCCCCATACGGACACGGTCAGGGACACCAGGAAGACGACGACCCTGCTCACGCGTGCGGACGACGGACATACTGATCCCTGCCACCACCAGTACGCCGAACGCTGAGGCCCACCAGACGCCGCATGTTCCGAACCAGGCCGCCGTCGCGGGCAGCGTCATGGCGGCCATGCCAAGAGCCATCAGCAGGTCGTTCCCCGCCGCGAACCGGGTCACCCCGTTCGACGCGGTCAGTCTGGCGGCGCTGATGGCCGCCACCACCATGGAGATCGCCGCTATGGATCAGCTCAAGGCCATGCTTCCCATGATCGCCCTTTCGAACCGACGGGCATCGGCAGAACTGCTGATGTCCTTAGTACGTAAGGAGATGGAAATGCGTTCAGTAGGCCTGCCTGCGAATGCCGCGAAGCCGGTTACTCGGAAGCGGGCGGCGGTCAGTCCGCAGGAGGGAGCGCTTGCTCAGTCCTCGCGCATGACGGTCAGGTCGTCCCCCAGGGCGGCGGCGATCTCGGCGGCCCGGGAGTGATCGTCCAATCGTCGCGTCAGGTAAGCGCAGGCGTGGTGGTGTCGAAGTGACCACCAGGCAACGGAGCCGCCGATACCACCCTTGGCGATCTTGCCCTTGTCGCGTACGAAGCCCAGCGTCCAGGTGATCTCGGTGCCGAAGACCTCGTCGTAGTCGGTGACTTGGGAGGTGAGGAGCTCGGTGTGTAACTGTGGGCCCAGTAGGTGGCGTACCGGCCCGTCCTCGTCGGTGAGGTGGGAGAAGAACGCCGCCATCGCGGTCGCGGTGGTGTGCAGGTTGACCGCTCCGAAGACCGACTGTCGCCATGCCCGGGAGTTGACCCGCCCTGTATCCAGAGCCCCGGCGGGGATCTCGAGCCACGGCGCCGCGTGGAGCTGCCGCGGCCAGTTCGGGTCGGCGTACTCCAGGTCGGCGACGCGGTCCAGCGCCTGATCGGGCACTCCGAACCAGGCATCGAGACTCAGCGCAGGTCGCACCACATCGTTGAAGACGTCCCCCAGTGTGGTCCCGGCGCCTGCGCGCAGGATGCCGTCGACCAAGTGGCCGTAGGTCAACGCGTGTTCCCCTAACGCCGCCCCGGGAGCGTACTCCGGTGCTGCCTGTGCCAGGTCCTTCCGCAGTCCGCTGTCATCCAGCAGGTCGAGATCTGCGGCGCCAGCCGTGAAACGGGGCTGGCCCGCCCGATGAGTGAGCACGTGACGGAGTGTGGTTCGCTCCTTGCCCCGGACGCCGTACTCGCTCCAATAGTTGGCGATCGGCTCGTCCAGTGCCAGCGCGCCCTCGCGAACCGCCACCAGTGCGGCGATGGTGACGAACGCCTTCGACAGCGAGAAAGGCTGGACCAGGGTGTCGCTGCGCCAGGGGCGGCTCCGCCCGGTATCGGCCCACCCCGCGTTCAGCCGGACGACCTCGTGGCCCTCCCGCCAGACCGAGAGACCCGCCCCAGTTTCCGAGCCGTCGTCCACCAACCGCTGTAAGGCCTCGCGCACCGCTTCGTAGCCGCCCGCGGCGAACCCCTCGACGCTCATCCCGCCCTCTTCTCTTGTCCAGCCCGCAGTCGCAGCACATCCGCCCTCCTGTGCCTTGGGCGGCTGCAGCTTTCCTCGGAGGGTACCCCGGAGGGGTATGCCTCGCCATGGGGTGCCAGGTGCAAACCATCTGGCGTGCCTGCGGGACTGTGGCCTGGCCGCAGGGCCGGTGGTGGCACCCGGCTCAGCGACCTCTTCTGCCCAACAATGGCCCATTACACAGCTCAAGCAGGTCACAGCTTTCCCGCGGGCTGAGCCTCTTCGTCTGTGGCGCACAGGGGCGTCACAAGGGGAGCTGGTATCCGCTGACCCAGCCCTGCATTCCGCTGATCATTTGACTCCACAGGCCGCTGACCTGCAACAGGCCGACCAGCACGAGCAGGGCCCCACCTGTGCGCATGACGCCACGGGCGTGCCGACGGGCGAAGTCGAAGACGCGGAGGCTCTTACCGAGGGCCAGCGTGAACAGCATGAACGGGATTCCGATACCCAGGGCATAGAGGAACGCCAGGAACGCGCCGCGGCTCGCCGATCCGGTGGTGAGCGAGAGTGAGAGCACAGCGGAGAGCGCAGGGCCGATACACGGGGTCCAACCGAGCCCGAACATCACCCCCAGCAGGGGAGCGCTCGCCAAGCCAGCGCGCGGAGTGAAGCGGGGTCGCAGGGTGCGGGAGAGCAGCGGAACCCGCTCCAGAACCCCCATGAACATCAGCCCGAGAGCGATCGTCAGTACGCCCAAAACCTTGATGAGCGTGTCCTGGTGAGCGAAGAGGAGGGTGCTGATCCCGCCGAACATGGCCCCGTAGGCGGCGAACAGGGCAGCCAAGCCGAGCACGAAGAGGGCCGTACCAAGCAGCGCGCGGTGTCTGCTGCGTCCTTCCGGGGCCGCCTCCACGTCGGAGCCGGCCATGCCGGTCGCGTACGAGAGCCAGCCAGGCACGAGCGGCAGGCAGCACGGCGAAGCGATGGTGATCGCGCCCGCGGCCAGCGCGATCGGGGCGGCCAGGAGCAGGGATCCCACCGTCGGCCAGTCGGCCCCGCGTCCGCGGGGGTTGCTCGCCGGTCAGCCGGCGACTTCCAAGGGCCGGGAAGAGGTGGTGCTCCAGGAGCGAGTCGAGGTGCCGGACGGACGACTCGGACGGATCCCGCTGACCGGCCTTCCAATCTGCGGTGTACTCCGCGAACCGCATCGCTCTGTACTTCTGGATGCGCTCCGCCTTGGTCTGGGACCGCGGCGCCGACCTCTTCTCGTGGTAGACCTCCATCAACCGCGCGATCGCGTCGTCCTGGATCGCGAAGCCGGACTCCTCGGTCTGCTTGCCCGCCGCATCGCGGTACCGGATCTTGTATGGGTGCGGGCACTCGGACCACCGGGACTGAGCGTGCTCGCAGTCCTTGAAGGAGGTACCCATCCCCCGGGCGAGCGTCTTGGCCGCCATGTACTGCTGACTCCTCGGGCGCCGATGCTGACACTTTGCTGAGCGCCCAGAGTCCGATGCGTTCCGCTCCCACGACGACATCACCCAGGCCCGCGAGGACTGGGCAGCGGGCCGCCGCTTCGGCGAGGTACACGGCTACAGCGGCCCGCCACTGCCCGCTCCTGAACTCCCCCCAGTGCCGCTGAAACCGCGCGGACGCACACGCTGATCTGCGCTTTCATTGAAGGCGAGCCATCACCGAACACTTGATCACTTACGGCCGGAGCCCAGCAGCCGTGCGCCGCAGATTCGCTACGGCCTCAGCTCCCCCTCCCTCCTCGGCAAGGCAGGGTGCTCACAACTCACGGAGCATCGGAGCACCATACCCCTATAGGGTATGGTGCTCCGTGAGCCTCTACCGAGGAAAGCGTGTTGTCGACAGCGGAGAAGGTGACAGCGCCCATGCCACACGAAGACCGGGAAAGTCCCGTACCCCGCGCCATACGTCTTGCCCGACGCGCAGCGTCCGACCCTCTCGTCCGCATGGTGGCGGTGGCGCTCCTCCAGGCAGTTGCCGCAAGGCTGGAGCGCCCCGGCCGCGCAGTCCCCGGGCGCGCCGACTGCTGTGACACCCCGGTCGGCAGATGACCCCTGCCGCAGGGTCGCGGCGTCAGGCCCCGAGCGATGGGCGTGGTGGCACATCACACGACGGGTGTCCTCCGGCTTCTGACGCCGGAGGACACCCGTCACCACGTGGCACGCCGCAGGCAGGGATGAGGAGCAGACCTCACGACTGGGCGGAAAAGCGCCGCAGCCGGAGCGAGTTGCCGACCACGGAGACCGACGAGAATGCCATCGCGGCGCCCGCGATCATCGGGTTCAGCAGGCCCGCCGCGGCCAGCGGCAGAGCGGTCACGTTGTAGAGGAAAGCCCAGAAGAGGTTCGAGTGGATCGTCCCGAGCGTCTTGCGTGACAGACGGATGGCATCCGCCGCCGTTCGCAGATCGCCTCGAACGAGGGTGAGGTCGCTTGCCTCGATGGCCGCGTCCGTCCCCGTCCCCATTGCCAGACCGAGGTCGGCCTGGGCGAGTGCGGCCGCGTCGTTGATGCCGTCGCCCACCATGGCGACACTGCGGCCCTCCCCCTGGAGACGCTTGACCACGTCCGCCTTGTCCTCGGGCATGACCTCGGCGATCACCTTGTCGATCCCGACCTCGGCCGCGACGGTGGTGGCCACCGCCTTGTTGTCGCCGGTGAGCAGGATCGGGGTGAGGCCGAGGGCACGCAGTCGGCTGATGGCCTCAGGGCTGGTCTCCTTGATCGCGTCTGCGACCTCCAGTACGGCCCGTGCCTCGCCGTCCCAGGCCACCACGATCGCGGTCCGCCCTGCGGCCTCCGCCTCCGCCTTGGCCCGTTCCATGTCGGCCGGCAGGCGGATCTCCCACTCGTCCAGCAGCCTTTGGCGGCCCACGAGCACCGCGTGACCCTCGACGATCCCTTGAATGCCCAGACCGGCGACATTGGCGAAGTCCTCGGGGACCGGGAGCGCGCCGACCTTCTGCTTCGCGCCCTCGGCGACGGCGCGGGCGATCGGATGCTCCGAGGCGTTCTCCAAAGCGCCCGCCAGGCGCAGGACTTCGGCCTCGTCCTCCTCGGTCCGCACCGCGACCAGGGTCATCTGGCCGGTGGTGACGGTGCCGGTCTTGTCCAGTACGACGGTGTCGACCTTGCGGGCGGTTTCCAGAACCTCGGGTCCCTTGATCAGGATGCCCACCTGGGCGCCGCGGCCGGTGCCCACCATGATGGCTGTCGGGGTGGCAAGGCCCAGGGCGCACGGGCAGGCAATGATCAGCACGGCGACAGCGGCCGTGAACGCCGCCGTCAGACCGGCCCCGTTGCCGAGCCAGAAGCCGAATGTGCCCATCGCGAGGGCTATCACGATGGGGACGAAGACGGCCGAGATCCGGTCGGCGAGCCGCTGCGCGGCGGCCTTTCCGTTCTGCGCGTCCTCCACCAGCTTCGCCATCCGGGCGAGCTGGGTGTCGGCACCGACCCGGGTAGCCTCGACAACGAGCCGTCCACTGGTGTTCAGGGTGGCACCGGCGACGCTGTCCCCGACGACGACCTCCACCGGCATGGACTCCCCGGTGAGCATCGAGGCGTCGACGGCCGACGAACCCTCGACCACCGTCCCGTCGGTGGCGATCTTCTCCCCGGGACGCACCAGGAAGCGGTCACCGGTGTGCAGGTCGGCGATGGGGATCGTGAACTCTCCCCCGTCGCGCAGGACCGTGACCTCCTTGGCCCCGAGTTCGAGCAGGGTCCTGAGCGCCGCACCCGCCATCCGCTTGGATCGCGCCTCGAAGTAGCGTCCTGCCAGGATGAAGGCGGTGACGCCGGCGGCGGCCTCCAGATAGATGTTGCCCGCTCCGTCGCTGCGGGCGATCGTCAGCTCGAAGGGGTGCGTCATGCCGGGGGTGCCCGCGGTACCGAAGAACAGCGCCCACAGCGACCACAGGAACGCGGCCGAAGTCCCCACCGAGATCAGGGTGTCCATCGTCGCCGCACCGTGCCGGGCATTCATCCAGGCCGCGCGGTGGAAGGGCCAGGCCGCGTAGGTGACCACAGGTGCGGCCAGCGTCAGCGAGAGCCACTGCCAGTACTCGAACTGCAACGCGGGAACCATGGCCATCGCGATCACGGGCACCGCAAGGACCACGGTGGTCACCAGCCGCTGACGCAGGGGGCGCAGTTCGCCGGCCTCCTCCTCCGCCGCCCCCGCTTCCTCGGCGGCGGGCCCGCTGCGCCGCGGGACCGGCTGTTCGGCGGTGTAGCCCGTCGCCTCCACCGTGGCGATCAGGTCCTTGACGGTCACGCTCTCGCCGCGGTAGCTGACCTTCGCCTTCTCGGTCGCGTAGTTGACGGTCGCCTCGACCCCGTCCATGCGGTTGAGCCGCTTCTCGATCCGCGCTGCGCACGAGGCGCAGGTCATGCCACCGATGGCGAGTTCGACCTCGCCGGTTTCGGTGAGATTCGTCATCAATGCTCCTCAAGAGGGAAAGCTGGGCCCGCACGGGGGTTTGCGGGCCCAGCAGCATGGAGGGGGCTCAGAGGGCGCGGCCGGTGAGCTCGTAGCCCGCCTCGTCGACGACCTTCGCGAACGCGGCGTCGTCAGGCTCCCCGCTGGTGGTCACGGCGACGCGGCCGGCATCGACATCGACCTCGACGCCCAGCACGCCGTCGATCTCGCTGACGGCCTTGGTGACAGTGGACTTGCAGTGGCCACAGGTCATGCCCGTCACCGTGTAGACCGTCGAGACACTGTCGGCCGCTGTGGCCGTCGCGCTCTGCGTGCCACCGGTCGAGCAGCTTCCGTCGGGCGTGCAGCAGTCGGACATGCTTCCTCCTGGGAATCACAGACGTAACGGAGTCAATACCCCTTGGGGGTATCTGTAACTGCATCCGACTGTATACCCCCGCCCCCTACCGCTGGCAAGTGAGTCGACCACTCTTGTGTATACCCTAGTGGGGTATAAGCTCGGTCTGTGGCAGACGCCGGACGCCCAAGGAGAACCGATGAACACCCCCCTGAAAATCACTGCCTTCGCTGTCGCGCTCGCCGCCACCTTCGGAGCCGCCTACGGGGTGGGCGATGTGGTCGTTCCGATCGGCACCTCGACCGACTCCGCAGCCCATGCGGAACACGAAGGCGGCAACGCCCCGAACAAGGAAGGCGAGCACGGCGAGCACACCGAGAAGGGCCGGAGCACGCCACCGGGCGGTCTACAGATCGCGGAGAACGGCTACAGCCTGGACCTGGAGACCCCGCGCATCCCCGCGGCGAAGAAGTCCGAACTCCGCTTTTCCATCCGTGACAGCGCAGGCCGGAAGGTCACCGCCTTCAAGCGCGAACACGACAAGGAACTCCACCTGATCCTTGCCTCCCGGGACCTGGGCACCTTCCGGCACCTGCACCCCACCCGGTCACCGGACGGCACGTGGAGCACCAAGGCCGACCTCCCCGCCGCCGGCACGTACCGGCTGTTCGCCGACTTCACCCCCGCCGCCAAGGGCGCCGAAGGCCTGACCCTGGGGACGGACCTCGCTGTCTCCGGCTCCTACCGCCCTGCCCCGCTGCCCGCACCCGCGAAGGTCGCCAAGGTCGACGGCTACACCGTCACCCTCGACGGCCGACTGCGCCCGGGGGCAGCGAGCGAGCTCAAGCTGAAGGTCGCCAAGAACGGACGCTCCGTCACCGACCTCGACCCCTACCTCAGCGCCTACGGCCACCTGGTGGCTCTGCGCTCCGGAGACCTCGCCTACCTGCACGTGCATCCCAATGGCGCCCCCGGCGACGGCAAGACCAAGCCGGGCCCCACCATCTCCTTCACCGCCACCGCGCCCAGCGCGGGCACCTACCGGCTCTTCCTCGACTTCCAACACCAGGGAAAGGTCCGCACGGCAAGCTTCACCGTCGACACCGGCCGCAGCGCGCAAGAACCGGCCGAGAGCCGGAGTCCCGAAAGCCCCGAAGGCGACCACCAGCACTGATCCACACGCCCGGGACACCGGCGTGGAGCCCCAGGCAGATCCGCCTGGGGCTCCACGCAATGGGGGTGGTGCAGGAAGCGCTAGGACCGCACCAGCCGTGCGATGGCGTCGGACGCCTCCTTGAGCTTCTTGTCCCTCTCCTCGCCGCCCTCGGCGACGGCACTGCTCACACACGTGGCCATGTGCTCGTCCAACATTTGCAGAGCGAACGACTGCAGGGCACGCGTCGTCGCCGACACCTGCGTGAGAATGTCGATGCAGTAAGTGTCCGTCTCCACCAGTCGCTGGAGGCCACGGACTTGGCCCTCGATGCGGCGAAGCCGCATCATCACCTCGTCCTTGTGCGTCTTCTGATTCTGGCCAGCCATGGCTCCTGGTCCTTCCTTCCCGGCCGGTGCCACAGCGCAGCGCGACCTCCCCCTAAAAGATACCCTCCGGTCGTATCGGAGCGTGCCGCCGGAACAATACAAACCTGTCATAGGTACGTTTCGGGGCCCCGTGGGCACGTCGGTCAGGCGGCCGCTTCCCACCGGGTGAGCTCCTCGAGCTCACCGGCCAGGTAACAGCGACGCGCCATCCAGCGCTGCACCTTCCCGCTCGAGGTCTTGTGGATCGTCCGGGGCGGAATCAGCACCACCGCGTACGGGGGAACGCTGCACCCCATCGAAACCGACCGGCGGATGTCGTCGACGATGTCCTGATGAGGCCTGTCGCTGCCGGGATCCACCTCGTAGACCAGAACGAGACGTTCTGTTGATTTCTCCGCGTCTTCGATCGAGAACGCGGCACCGCAGTTGCGGCGGATTCCCGGAACCGAGTTCTCACAGGCCAGCTCGATGTCGGCAGGATGGTAGTTCCGGCCGTTGATCACGATCAGGTCCTTCATGCGGCCCGTCACGAACAGTTCGCCGTCCCGCAAGAAGCCGAGGTCGCCAGTGCGCAGGAACGGGCCTTCCCCGGCCGCGGTCTTCTCCCCGAACGTCGCGGCGGACTCCGTGGGCCTGCGCCAGTAGCCCTCCGCGACACTGGGCGAGGCGACCCAGATCTCACCCACCTTCCCGCTGCCCAAAGGCTCACGGGAGTCGGGGTCGACGATCAGCAGCCGAGTGTCGGGGCCAGGCCGCCCGCAACTCACCAGTTGCCTCGACAGCTCGGACGCGGCTGCCGGCCGGGCGTCTCCGTCGACGTCGAGGGGCTCACTCGCGACCTGCACCGAGCGCCAGCCGTCCAACGGCGCACCGCCGGTCACGAACAGGGTCGCCTCTGCGAGCCCGTAGCACGGATAGAACGACTCGGCCCGGAAACCACACACACCGAATCGCTCGGCGAAGCGCGCCATGGTCTGCGCCCTCACCGGCTCGGCTCCGGTGAAGGTGACCTCGATGCTGGACAGGTCCAGCCCTTCGACGTTCTCGTCGGTCGCACGCCGCAGACACAGCTCGTACGCGAAGTTCGGCCCGCCGGTGATCGTCGCTCGATACCGCGAGACCATGCGCAGCCAGGACAGCGGTCGGCGAAGGAACGTCACCGGTGAGGTCAGGGTGGCGGGGATACCGGAGAACAGCGGGGTGAGGATGCCGCCGATCAGCCCCATGTCGTGATACGGAGGCAGCCACAGGGCGCCCGAACTGTCCGCGTGGATACCGAAACCACGCCCGATGTCACGGCAGTTGTCCATCAGCTGGGCGTGAGACAGCACAACGCCACGCGGCAGCGATGTCGAACCCGAGGTGTACTGCAACAGCGCCGGCAGCCCCCGCGGAGCTGCCGGCTCGATCCCCGCGCCCTCACTTCCGAGCTCGTCCGTCGCCAATACCCGGGGTGCGCGCCCCAACGTGGTCTCGAGCCACTGCTCGATGAGCGGCTTGATGTCCGTCGTGGTGAGAATGACGGCGGAGCCGGTGTCCTCGATGATCGCCGCGAGCCGCGGCAGCGTGCGGGAAAGACGCGTCGGGTCCGGTGGGAAGGCCGGGACCGCGGGAACACCCGCGTAGAAGCAGCCGAACAGGCCGGCCAGATAGTCCAGGCCGGGCGCGAACAAAAGCAGCGCCGGATCATCCCGCCCTTCGGCGCGCTCGAGGAGCCCGGCCGCCACTGTCCGCGCCCGCGTATCGAGTTCGGCATAGGTGCATTCTTCGACCGTCTCGTCCTCGGCGACGAACCGGAAACCGACCACATCAGGTGACCGTGTTGCCCGCTCGCGCAGAGCGTGTGCGAATGTCCCGGGTGCGCTCACACCGCTCCAGCCCGTACTTGTCATGGATGTTCTCCCCCGCGGTTCTCGGATTCGGGCAAAAGGATCAGGCCGGCGTCTGCACGTCCTGCGGCATCTCGATACGGCGGTCGATGCGGTCCTCGGCCCATGTCCGGGTGTCGATCAGCCACCAGCGCTCGACCTCGACGAGATAGAGCCGGTGTGGAGCGGGCGACTGCAACAGCGACGCCGGAAGCTGCCACTCGGCGCGCTGCCGCGGGTCCGGGAACACGGTCTCGTAGAAGCGCGTGTAGTACTCGTCGAGCCGGTCGGGGGAGATCTCGGCGCAGCGGCCGGTGAACTGGGCGCCGTCGGCCGAGGAGATGGCCACGTCCGTGCCGGGGCTGTCGGCGATGAACAGGGAGCCACTCACCTGCGGCCGGGCACGGATATGACGGCTGTGCCGGGAACTGGTGGCCGACCCGAAGACGAAACGCAGGGGGTCGGCGAACCAGACGTACTCCAGGGTGGCGACCCAGGGGTCGCCGCCCTCACCGACGGAGGCCAGATTCAGGTACCGGGCGGTGTCCAGCAGCCGCTTCGTCCTGACGGCCAGATTGTCGACTGTCACATGCGGACCTTTCTCTGTCGTGAGGTGCGGTGACGGAAGAGGGCGCCGCTACGTGTGCCGCAGGTGGACGGGCAGCGCGAGGATGTCGTTGCCGATGAAGGTCTGGCCGGGCTGGACGTGCTCGGGTGCGACGGCCAGGGTGAGGTTCGGGAAGCAGTCGAACAGTGCGGGCAGGGCCACCCTGGCCTCGAGGCGCGCGAGGTGCGAGCCGGGGCAGAAGTGGGCGCCGAGCCCGAAGGCGAGATGGTCCTTGTTCTCGCGGTCGACGTCGAACGTCTCGGGGTCCTCGTGCACACCCGGGTCCCGGCCGTGGGCCCCGTAGCAGATCAGGATCGCGTCACCGGCACGGATCACCACCCCTTCACCGAGGTCGATGTCCTCCGTCGCCCAGCGCATCGGCAGATGCATGACCGGACAGTGGACGCGCAGGGATTCCTCGATCGCGTCGTCCCACCGTCCGGGGTCGGCCCGCAGGAGGCCGAGTTGGTCAGGCCGCGCGAGGAGCTCGCGGACCGTGTGGTCGATGAGGTTGATGGTGGTCTGGCTTCCCCCGCCGATCATCAGGAGCAGCGTCGAGATCAGCTCGTGGGTGCTCAGGGGCGCTTCGCCGGTCTCTCGCGCCGCGATCAGGAAGCTGGTCAGGTCGTCGTCCGGCGTGCGCAGTTTGGTCTCGATCAGAACGTGCATCGCCGCTTCGAGGTCCTGGTAGACGGCGACGGACTCCTCCTCGGGCACATCGGTCATGGCGACGATGCGGAAGGCACGGAGCACTTCGGGCCGCTGGTCCTCAGGCACACCGAAGAGGTCGCAGATCACCCTGGTGGGAACCCGGTAGGAGAATTCCTTGTGCAGGTCCACGGTTTCGTCACCGGACCGCTTCTCGAGGTCGTGGAGGAGTTCGCCGACGATCGCCTCGATCTGGGGACGGAGCTTCTCCACGCGGCGGGGGGTGAACGCCGGGGTGATCAGCTTCCGCAGCCGCGCGTGAGCGCTGCCGTCCGTGGTGGCCATGGACTCCACGTCGACCCATGGAGAGAGCCAGGGCACGGACCCGGGCACATAGGTGGGAACAGTCTCCTTCAGGTTCCGGGACACGCCTGGGTGCGTCAGGAGGCGCCTGACGACATCGCCCCGTGACACCGACCAGGCCCCGACGCCTTCGGGCAGTTGCACGGGAACAGCGGGCCCCGACTCCCGCAGATGTGTCACCTGTTCATACATGCATTTCCCGCCGGCGCTCTTGATCGTCTCGACGGTGTCCGCGCTGAAGTCGATCATTACGTGCCTCCCATGAGTGGTGAAGGCGGCGGCTGATGCAGCTGCATGGCTGTCCCAGCCGCCGCCTCCGGCCCACTGATCCGTTGTCGTGTGTCCTTACTTCGAGCCGCCACCGGCGGACGCGACCGACTCGGCCGCGTCCGCCTCACCACCCTGCGACCCCGGCGCGGCGGCGCCGGTCGGGGGCACATGGCGGAGTGTGAGGGCGGCGATGATCGCTCCGGCCGCGGCGATCACGGCCGCGGTGGCCGACCCGATGCTGAGCCCGCCGGCGAAGGCGTCCTTCGTCACGCGCAGCAGGGGATCGGCGAGGTGGTCGGGCAGGTTCTGCGCGGCGGCGACGGCGCCGGAGAGGTTCTCCTCGGCAGCCGCCTTGTCCTTGGCGGGCAGGCCCTCGGGCAGCTTGTCGGCGAGCCCACTGCTGTAGGCGGCGGTGCCGATGCTGCCGACGATCGCGACACCCAGCGAGATGCCGAGGTCGTTGACGGTGGAGGCGAGTCCGCCGGCGGCGCCTGCCTTCTCCGGCGGGACCGAGCTGACCACCAGGTCGGTGGTGAGGGCCATGGACGGGGACACCGCCGGGTAGAGAACGACGAAGCCCGCGATGAGCATCGGCAGACCGGTCTCGCTGTCGACCTGGGTGAACAGCAGATAGCCGATCACCTGCACGGCCAGGCCGGTGGCGATGACGTAACCCGGGCGCACCCTGCGGGCGATGACCGGCGACAGGGTGGCGACGGCGATCAGCACGAGGGCCGCGGGAAGGATCGCGAACCCGGTCTGGAGGGGCGACAGGTCCTTCACCTGCTGAAGGAACTGCGTGAACATCAGGTACACGCCGCCGAGGCCGGTGGCCGCCAGGATGAACACGCCGAGCGCCCCGCCGACGGTCCGGTTGGTGAACAGGCGCACGTCCAGCAGGGGTGCGGAGGAACGGAGTTGGCGAAGGATGAACCAGATACCCAACGCCAGTCCGATCACGATGCCCGCGGTCGAGAGCATCGGCGAGTCACTGGTGGCGAACGACTTGATCCCGTAGATGAGCGGCAGCAGGGTCGCCAGCAGCAGCGCCGCGCTGAACAGGTCGAGCTTGCTGCCCTGGGCGCCCTGGTGACGCGGCAGCAGCAACGGCCCGCCGATCACCACGATGGCCATCACCGGAACCGCGACCAGGAACGTCGCCCGCCAGGAGAAGGCCTCGAGAAGCAGTCCGGCCAGCAGCGGGCCCAGCGCGACACCGCCGGAGATGGCGGCCGCCCAGGTACCGATCGCGACACCGCGCTGCTTGGGGTCATGGAACATCGAGAAGATCAGGCCGAGCGTTGCCGGCATCTGCATGGCCGCCGCGATGCCGAGCACCGCACGCCAGACGATCATCATCACCGGCGAGTCCGCCATCGCGGCCAGCACGGAGAAGATGCCGAAGAGAGCGGCTCCGGCCACCAGGAGGTTCCTGTGCCCGAAGCGGTCGGCCACGGTGCCCATCAGGACGAGAAGGCTTGCCATGAGGAAGCCGTAGATGTCCAGGATCCACAGCGTCTCGGTGCTGCTGGGTTTCAAGTCGGCGGCGAGATACGGGCTGGCCAGGAACAAGATGGTCAGCATCATGAACAGGAGCAGAGCGGGCAGGACCAACAGGCCCAGCGCCGCCCACTCCTTGCTCCCGGCGCGTTGCGGGGGGTTTCCGGCCGAGGACATCGGCACTCCTCTCCTCATTGACGCCGGCGACACGCCGGCGCTCGAGGCGTCGATCCATTGGGGGTTATACCCCTACGGGGTAGGCGTAGCGAACATACGGATGGGGGGTATACCTGTCAAGCGAACGCCCCTTCGCCACACGCCCCTTGAGCTCAGTCGATGTCCAGCCCCTGGGCGAGGCAGTTCCAGAACTCGCCCTCCAAGGCGTGCACCATCCGGGCGCAGCGAACAGCGGCAGCCGGATCGTCCCCGCCGGCCAGTCCCGTCTCGAGCGTGACCGCCGCCTGGTCCAGAACGGGCTGCGGTGTATCCGCGAAGAACCGGAAGTGACCGAGCGCCTCCTCCGCGAACCCGTACCGGGCAACCAGCGCGTCGGCCACACGCGTGTAGGTCTCGCCGGACTCCTGCGCGTTCACCAGCAGCGCCAGCGCGACGTCGCTGGAGGCACCGCACAGCGCGGACTGCGACAGGAACGCCGGATACGCCTGCGCCAGCGGCCACGGCTCGTAGCCACGCAGCTCCTCCGCGCCCATCCCGAGCGCGGCCGCGAAATCCATGAGGAGTTCCAGCGCCTGTCCTCCGCTCTGCGCCATGGTCAGGTACAGATCCCCGGCGGGAGGAGAGGGAAAGCGCGAA
The DNA here is from genome assembly GCF_003721215.1 of Streptomyces botrytidirepellens. Classification (NCBI taxonomy): domain Bacteria; kingdom Bacillati; phylum Actinomycetota; class Actinomycetes; order Kitasatosporales; family Streptomycetaceae; genus Streptomyces; species Streptomyces botrytidirepellens. The sequence goes on along the minus strand of NZ_RIBZ01000886.1, from coordinate 31,560 downwards.
GCCAGCAGAGCGAAGCTGCGTCGGTCGCTGGCCACCAGGTAATACAGCTCTCCGGCAAGCCGGCCGAGCCGCTCCTTGGGGACATGGCCGCCCTCCAACAGATCGACGAACCGGTTGGGCCCCCTCTGCCGCGCTGTCTGCTGCCGTGCCGAGAGGAGGACATCAGTGGTGGTGTTCACGGGGCTTCCCCTTCTGGTGCGTGGGCGGCCTCCCGGGCACGGGACGCCGGCGGGACGACTCGCCGCAGGTTCGGTCCCTTCGCGGGTCCGTGCCTCGTCTCGGCGATCCACGGGCCGTCGGTGGAAGGGTCGACCACTCCCTCCTCGAGCCAGGCGCAGTGACCGCGCATCACACGCCCGGCCACATCGCGGTCTGTGTCGTCGGTGTTGTCGTCGAGCCGGTCGAGGAGTTCCTCGATGCGCAGCCGGGCCTGGTGGCAGAAGGCATCGGCCAGCGCGGTCGTGGTGTCACCGACACCGTCGAGGGCGGTCGCGTAGACGCAACTTGTGCTCATCGCGTACAGCTCGGCGCCGATGTCGACGATCCGGCCGAGGAACCTCTGACGCTCACGTTCGCTGTCCGGCCCGTCCGCGACGAGAGCCAGCTGATGTGCCAGGTGTCCGGAGATCCGCTCGACGAACGCGAGGTGCGTGCTCAAAGCACCGTCCACGGAGTCGGCAGAGGGGCGTTGACCGCCGGAAGGCTCGGCCGTACGGGGCTGTGCCGCGCGGTGCGACGCGAGGAGGTCCTGGGCCAGGAAATCGCGAAGCGCCTCGCTGGATCCGTCGAAGATGCGGCCCACCCGGACATCACGCAGCAACTGCTCGACCGGGATTCCCTTCTCGCCACGTGCGATCGCCGAATCGGCCCTCTCGTACCCGCGGCCGCCCCGTATCTGGACGAGCTCGTCCGCGACCGTGCTGGCCTTCTCCGTGGCGAACAGCTTGGCGAGCTCCGCGTCGAGCCGGGTATCGCTGTCACCCTGCTCCGCGAGCCGGCCGGTGACCTCGACCATCGCCTCGAGGGCGAACGCGGTGGCGGCGATGAACGCCAGCTTGCCGGCGACAGCGTCCAGCTCGCCGATGGGCCGGTCCCACTGGACGCGGGCCGTGCTCCACCGGCGTGCCACGGACAGGCTCCACTTCGCCGCGGCCGCGGACACGGCCGGCAGGGAGAGACGGCCGGTGTCCTGGGCGGCGAGAGCGATGTCCAGGCCCGCGCCGACCTCGCCGATCCGGTTGTCCGCGGGGACGGCGACGCGGTGCAGGCGGATGCAGCCGTTCTCCAGCCCCCGCAGTCCGAGGAAGGAGTTCCGGTGCTCGACCGTCACCCCCGGCGAGTCGGCCTCGACGATGAACGCGGTCATGCCCCCGGCATCCCGGTCCGAAGGGGCGACGACAGCCAGGACGACCAGGAGGTCGGCGATGACCCCATTGGTGATCCATGTCTTCACACCGTCGAGGAGGTAGCGGTCCGAGACCGGGTCGTAGACGGCGGTGGTGTGCATGCGGAACGGGTCGTTTCCGATGTCGGGCTCGGTGAGAGCGAACGCCGAGATCTCCCTGACGCACCGGGGGAGGAACTCCCGCCTTTGCGTATCGGTCCCGAACAGGATGAGGGGCTGGGCAAGACCGATGGCCTGGTGAGCCGCGAGCAGCTCGCTCAGTGCCGGGTGTGTCGTGCTGGTGAGCATCAGAGCACGGTGATAGCAACGGGAGGACAGCCCCTGCCCACCGTACTGCCGGGGGATCTTGATGCTCAGTGCCCCGAGATCCTTGAGCTTTTCGATGATGTGGTCGGGGATCCGGTCCGTGCTCTCGATCTCCGCGCTGTCCACGTCCTGCTCGCAGAAGGCACGGAGCCGGGACAGGAACTGCTCCTCCACGGGGTCCAGACGGCGCGGGTCGCCCCCGGGCAGGGCGAGAAGATCGGTCCTCACCCTGCCCAGGAACAACTCGCCCGTGAACCCCGGCTGCCTCGGAGACGAGGACTCCGGCTGATCCACCTGGCTGTCCGTCACAGGTTCCGTCGTCATGCGACGGACGTGGGGACGGCCTGGATGATCGACAGGGGTCCGGCGTCCCCGTCGCCGACCGACCGCACCGTGAAGCCGGTCTCCTCGAGCATCGCGCGGAACTCGCTCTCGGTCCGCTCGCGGCCACCGGTCGTCACCATCATGTTGACGTCGGTGAGGAACATGACCGGTGCGCTGGTGTCGGCGGTCTCCGGAAGCACGGTGCCGACGATCAGCAACGTGGCGGACCGGGGCATATGAGCGCGACAGGTCCGCAGGATGGCGCGGGACTCCTCGTCGCCCCAGTCCTGGAACACGCTCTTGATGATGTAGATGTCGCCGTCGCCCGGGACGGACTGGAAGAAGTCGCCGGCCTGGGCCTCGCACCGGTCCGCGAGGCCGGCCTTGCTCAGTGTCGCGGGCGCCTCCGCCACACCGCTGGCGCTGTCGAAAACGACGCCCCGCAGCCCGGGACGGTCGCGCAGGATCGCGGTGAGGAGGGTGCCGTCGCCGCCGCCGAGGTCCACCAGCGTCCCGGTTTCCGGGAAGTCGTACCCCGAGGCGATCTGCTCGGCCGAGTGCCTGGACTCCTCGCTCATCGCCTCGTTGAACAGCATGCTCGTCTCGGGATGCCGGCTCAGGTAGTCGTAGACCCCGGTCCCGTACGTGTGGTCGAAAGCGCGGTCGCCACTGGAAATGGTGTGGTGCAGGCCCTGCCACGAGGTGAAGAAGAGCGGGTCGCAGAACATTCGGGCGAAGTTCTTCAGCGAGTCGGGGGAATCGGCCCGCAGCTGGGCGCCGATGTCAGTGAGCGCGAAACGTCCCGGCTCCGGCTCCGCCACGATCCCGCCGGCGACCAGCAGCCGCAGCAGCCGCCGCAGTGACGGCTCGTGAGTCTCCGTCTCGGCGGCGAGTTCGCCGCAGTGGCGGGCTCCCGTGCCGATGAGGTCGGCGAGGCCGAGTTCCGCGGCGACTCCGATCGAGTGCGCGATCATGTAACCGCCGATCCGCTCGATCAGAGCCGCGCGCAGGTTCAACTTGTCGGTCGAGGGCGCGCTGTGCGGAGTTGTGCTGCTCATGGGTCGTACTCCTTGTCGTCGGTGCCGCTCGTGATGCGTCGGAGAGGGGTGTCAGAGACTCGAGCCGGTGAGCCGGTGCCTGACCCATACGTTGGGTTCGACGTACACGGCGTAGTCGTGCTCGAGACTCACGGTCAAAGGCGTCAGCGCTCCGGGCACTGCCACCGGACCGCTGGTGTCCAGAGGCAGGCCGGTCCACTCGCGCCACTGGGCGAGGCTTCCGGAGATGGTCATGGACGCCGGACATACCTTCAGCACCTCGCCGCCCGCCCTGACATGGACGCGCAGCCAGGGGTCCGCCGGCAGGCCGTCGGGCCGGAGAGACGCGAGGTACTCGTCCATCGGCAGTTCGGGATGTTCGTGCTTGCGGCTGGGACGGACGGGGCTCACGACATCGCGGAACCCCTTCCGGCGCGCGTGATCGGTGACGGCCCGCAGAACGCTTGCGGACAGGTTCCGCGACTGGTGGCCGGGGAGGACGGCGATCTCCAGCGCGCACAGCGTGGTGAATTCCCGCCCCGCGTACGTGTCGGACAGGCACTGCCGAAGTGCCTCGTCCCACCCGGTGTCGGGCAGGTGACCGGGGTCGCCGTCCCAGGCGAGAGCCACCCCGGCGGCTCGGGCGATGACCTGCTCCCGCTCGTCGACCACGACGAGCTGGTGCTCCGCATGCCGGTCGAAGGCCCACTCGACGAGCAGACCATCGGGGCGGATGTAGGCCGGCCACGACGACTCCATCGAGATCATGGCCTCTTCCAGGTCAGGCCTCTCCGCGAGGCTGACCACATGCAGATCCGTACTGGTGATGGACAAGGCATGTCTCCCAGAGGCAGGCACGGGTGGGGTGAGCTCAGTCGGCAAGGCGGCCGGCGGGCAGCTTGTGCGTGGCGAGCGGGCGGTTCTCATCGCGGGTGGCCAGCAGATCGAGATACCGGGACCTGGGCAGGGGGCGGGCACCGACGAGCCGGGCATGGTCGCCGTCGCGCTGGACGTCGATCGCGAGCCCGCCGGCCTCGGCGAAGCGGCGTGTCAGGTCGGCCACCGCCGTCTTGCCCGCCCCGCTGCGCAGCGTGAACTGGGAGTCGGCGCTGAACACCGCCCCGGCCCTGATGCCGAAGGTCCCGCCGATCAGCTCGTCGCCGTCCCAGACCTCGACGCTGTGTGCGTGACCTTGCCTGTGCAAGAGGCACAGGCCCCGCAGCAGCTCGTCGGTCAGCCACCGCTGTACGCGGCCCACCCGGCACTGACGGACCACCTCTTCGAAGCAGGCGTCTGCCGTCGTGGTCCAGTCCGTCCTGTTGCGCAGTTGCTGGCGCAGGCTGCGCTGGATTCGGGCCTGGTCCACAAGAATCACGGGCCGCGGGTCCGGGGACCACCATGAGATCGAGAAGGGGTCCGCGCATCCGGGCACCGTTTTCACCCGCCCGGCTTCGACCTCGGCCTCGTAGGTGAGCTCATTGACGATTGCCGCTTCGGCCGTGTCAACCGGAAAGGGGTACAGGCCCCGCCGGTAGGCGGCAAGAAGGTTCTGGGGCGCGAGGTCTCCGCCGAAGGCGATGGGCTGTTCAGCGGGTCCCGCGCCGACATCCACCGAATCCCACATCGACTCGGTCCGATCCTGTGTCCGGATCATGTTTACCTCACAGGAAGTCGATGGAGGTCAGGTATTCGATGTAGCGGTCCAGCATCGTGGCGTCCACGGGCGGAATATCGATTCCGCTGCCACGCAACGCGGCCTTCACGTTTTCCTGCGAGAAGGTGGGAAACGTTGTTTCGAGGTACATCTCGGCGACACTCATGGTGCCGCTGGAGCACCGGTCGATGAAGAGCGGCGCGAAAGGAGTCATGGGGTGGTCCGGCTGTTCCACGGCAGTCGTGACGATGCGTTCCAGCCACTGTTCCCAGGGGATTTCGCGGATCGTGTGGCCGTGGGCGCGAAGCCTCTCGGCAAGGAGCGAGATATTCACCTTGCCGGGATTGGTCAGGTGGTAGACCTCCCCGGCGGGCAGCCGGCTCGAGGCGATGTGCAGCAGCGCCGCCGCATAGCAGTCCACTGGCGTGTAGTCGAGGGGAAGTTCGGCGATCGGCGAGGTCCCGGTGTCGACGACGAACCGCTTCATCGCACACATCTCGGTTGCGGTGTTCCAGGCACCGGTCGCCTGGTCGCCGGAAATGTCGGCGGCGCGGTAGATGGCGACCGGCAGGCCTTCCGCGGCAGCGTTCTGAAGAAGCGCTTCGGCGACCCATTTGCTTTCCACATAACCGACGGAGAGGTGGTCGGCGTGGGCGAGCGGCGTCTCTTCGGTGACGTGCCGGACCCCGGCGGTCCCGAAGCCGGAGACCACCGCCATGGTGGAGACGTAGTGGACGGGGATGTTCCGGTAGCGGCCGGCCATCCGGATGATCTCCCGGGTGCCCTCGACGTTCGCCGGGCGCATGTGGGAGTACGGGTAGATGAAGTTGACCAGCCCACCAGGGTGATGGATGACGTCGATGACCTGGGCGAAGTAGTCGAACTCCTCATCCGCGAGTCCGAACTGCGGCTTGCCCAGGTCGCCGGGAACAGCCGCTATCCGCCCCTCGGCCCAATAGGACTCCAGACCGTCCTTCATGTAGTGCAGCGCATTGTCCTTGATGCGTTCCCTCGCCTGGTCGGCATCCGCGGCGCGTACGAGACAGTGCACGGTGGCGCTGGTGGTCGTCAGGAGTTCACGCAGCAGATAGATCCCGAGGAACCCTGTCGCTCCGGTGAGGAATACGTGGGAGGGGTCCGCCCATGACGTGGAACCCGTCGGCTGCCGCTGGATCGGCACCCCGACAGCCGTGTCGGCCTCGAGGTCGACGTGCGACGCGCTGTCGGTGTAGAGGGTGCCGGCACGGGCCGACTCCACTGCCGACGCGAAGCTGCGCAGGGTCGCGTGCTCGAGAAGGAGCCGGATGAGAGGGCGGACCTGTGTGATCAGGATGCCGAGTGAAGCCCGCACCTTGGCGAGCAGTTCGGCCGCCAGAATCGAATTGCCGCCGAGGTTGAAGAAGTTGTCGTCGGGCGCGACCGATTCCACGTCGAGCACCTGGCACCACAGGCCCGCGACGGCGCGCTCGACCATGCTGGCGGTCGGAACGTCGGTGTCGGCTCTGGGCACGACGGTGGGTTCCTGCGACGGGTCGGGCAGCGCGGCAAGGTCGATCTTGCCGTTCGTCGTCATCGGCATCGTGTCCAGCTGGATGAACTTCGCCGGGATCATGAACGTGGGCAGTCGGCCGGCAGCGAAGGCCCGCAGCTCGACCGGTTCGAGCCGGTGCGGAGAGCCGCTCGCGGTGAAGTAGGCGGCAACTTGCAGCTCGCCCTTGGCGTTGAAGGCCGTCACCGCGACGTCGTCGATGAGATGGTGCGCCGACAGGGTCGCCTCGATCTCGGCCGGCTCCACGCGGAATCCATGGATCTTGATCTGCCTGTCGGCCCGTCCGACGACCTCGAGATTTCCCTCCGCCGTCCAGCGGCCGACGTCGCCGGTGCGGTACACGCGTGTCGGTTCGCCTTCTGACCCGGGCAGGTCGAGGAAGCGATCCTTGGCCGGGGTCTGCTCGGCGAGGTAGCCCTGGGCGACGCCGGGGCCGCCTATGTATATCTCTCCGCGCTGCTGGGGCGGGACCGGCTTCATGTCCTGGTCCAGCACGTGAACAGCGGTCTGCGGCAGTGGCCGTCCGATGGGCGCCGGTCCCTGGGGAGGGAGCGATTCCCGGGTGATCTCCATGGTGCACGACGTGATCGTCGTCTCGGTCAGCCCGTAGGCGTTGACGAGCCGGGAGTCCGGCATGAGGCGCAGTGCGGCGTCGCAGTCGGCGGCATGCACCGCGCTGCCACCGACGATCGTGAGCCGGACCGGCAACTCGGCCGGGCTTTGTGCGAGTTCGGCAAGGAACGACCGCCAGTAGGGCGGGGTCAGGTCCATGACCGTTACGCCGAGCGAGGCGAGCCTGTGGGCCAGCTCGCTCGGCGCCCAGTTGTACTCGGGCAGGACGAGCGTCGCCCCGTGGACCAGTGGGACCAGGATCTGTTCGATGGAGGTGTCGAAAGAGAGCGCGGCAAACTGAAGGACGCGGTCATCCGGGCCGATGCCATACCGCTCGTTCACGCTCTGGCAGAGGTAGCCGAGCGAAGCGTGGCTCACCTGCACGCCCTTCGGTGTGCCGGAGGAGCCTGAGGTGTAGACGATGTAGGCGGTGTCCGAGGCATCAACGGTGATGCCGGGAGGGTCGGCGGGCGACCCGGCAACGGTGGCTGCGACCGCGCTGAGAGTCGGCACCGAGAGGCCGGTGAAGCGGTCTTCGTGCTCGGAGCGGGTGACGACGGCGGCACAGCCGGTCTCCTTGACGTATGTGGCGAGCCGGTCGTCCGGAACTCCGGGCTCCACCGGCAGGTACGTCGCCCCTGCCTTGAGGGTCGCAAGGAGCGACACGATCAGGTCGATCGAACGCTCGAGGTGGGTCATGACGACGGATCCGCGTCCGACCCCGAGATCCTGGAATCGGTGAGCGAGCAGGTTGGCACGCTCATCGAGTTCGGTGTAGCTGATCCGATGGCCGTCGTGTTCCACTGCTGTCGCATTCCGTCGTGCCGCCGCCACGGCGGCGAAACGTTTGTGCGCGAAAAGCTTCCCGGTCAAGTCCATGAGTCCTCTGCTCCATTGCGGGTGTGGAGAACGCTGAAGGGGTCGTCAACGTGTTTTTGGACGTGGTGACTTCACGCCGGAGATTGCGCGAGCTCCGGAGTGTGAAAAGAGGAATGAAGGTATTCGGCTAGGCGCGTCCAGCCACTAGGGGAATACCGGACCGCGCCTGCTCATCGTCTGGGAATTCCCGCTACGAGCTCGACTGCTTGCTCAGGGGACCGACCGGCGAAGCGATCGTCGCGTTCGCACGGTGGATTGAGGCGCCGGTTTCTGCAAGTTCTCGGCATGACTGGTTCATGCGTGATCGATTCCCCCATGTTGTGCCTACCGACGTCGCTGCGTCGGTGAACGGCGAAGACTTCCTGTGCGGTCGCGCTTCACCGGTACGGATGGCCCTGGTTGCTCCACTTGGCAATCAGTCAGGGCCCTCGCTGTGCACTGTTGCGGTTGGTGTGGCCACCGCATCGAACGCCGTTGAGGAAACCCCATGGGGGTAGGCCGTGTCAATGGGGACAGTTGAGCGCGGCACGGCGGCGGAACTCACTGTGGAGAAATGGTGTATGGACCGGAAACTGCCACCGCCCGGATGGACGCCGGCACCCGCGGAGCACACCTCGACCCCGGCGCGCATTGCCGCTTTCGGTGCCTGAGCTGGCAAATCACGGTAAGGGGAGCCGGGCTCCGTATACGAAATCCGCTCAGACCGCGCCGCTTGAAGATGAACGGGAGGGAAGCGCGGTCGAACTGGTGATCAGAGATGCGCACGCCGCCGTCACATGCACGGCACCCGAAGCGCTTGCTTCCCCTAGGGGGTAGGGGTATAGGTTGCCTGCATCAACGGGGAGCTTGGGTTTCTCCGGCTGCTGTCACGTGGGCCGGTCTGTCGCCAACGTGACACGAGATCAACCACCACCCAGGCAGAGAGAGGTCCAGGCAATGATCGTCAAGGTCAGAGGCGTCCTGCTCCGATTCACCAACTATGAGAACGACATCGCCGTCGGCGGCGCCACCGTGCGCGATGGCCTGACAGCTCTCACCGAGCGCTATCCCAACCTCGCCGAGGTGCTCCTGGACCGCCAGGGAAGCATCCGCTCGACGCACCTCATCGCCCTCAACGGCGAACAGCTCTCCCAAAGCGAGCTGGACCGGGAGGCCACCGAGGACGACCGGGTGGACATCGTCACCGCGGTGTCCGGGGGCTAGGCCCCGATGCCGCGCACTTCCACCTACGAAGTCGTACTAGACGCGGGCATGTTCGCTCCCACCCAGCTTCAGGTCACCACCGTCGGCAGACTCGGATTCCAGGCCGGCACCCGCTGGGTGCGCGATCACGTGTGCAGTCACCGCAGGCTTGTGTCGGAGCACGGGGTTGGACTCGTCCTGTGGGCATGGCAACTGGAGTACGAGAAGCCGCTGCGGTTCCACGACGCCGACGCTGTCACCATCGACGTCGCTGCCCAGGTACGCGGACCGCGCGCCTCCCAACTGGAGTTCGAGACGACGCTCTCCGGCCCTGCGGGAGTGGCGGTGCGCACGCGCGCCGCGTCGGTCCCGCTGCAACTCAGCGGCGACTCGGCGCTCTCCGGCACACCGGCCACACTCCCCGGCTCACTCGTCACCGCGTTTCACGACGACGAAGTCGAGCGCACGCCGTACCGGTCCCCCGTGCGCGCACTACAGGCGCAGTTCGAACGGGAGGGTGAACTACTGGCGTCGAGCACCGAGGATTTGCCGAGCTTCCGCATCCACCGCCACCACTGCGAGGTGGCCGATCAGTGGTACTGGGCCGAGTCCCTCGGCTTCGCCGGCGGCGCACGGGAAGAGTTCGTCCGGCGGCACGGCACGAACATCCCGGAACTGCGCGACGCCTTGTCCGACGGAATCCGCCGGATCGACGCGACGTGGCTGCGGACCGGCCAGCTGTGGGATCTGCTCCAGGTCCGCACCACCGTCCACCGCCACCGCGAGGGCATCGCCTTCGTCCATGCGCTGGAGTCCGCTGACGAGGACGACAGGCCGTACGCGATCATCGTGGAGCGCACATGACCAACGGGGAAAACCCGTCGCCGTCCCAACTGTCCACGTTCGACGTGGCGGCGGAGTTCGAGCAAGCACTGGGCTGCCCCTTCGATCCCGGCACCGGCATGTCGCTGGCCGGCGGAGTGCGCGCGGACGAGCGCGAAGCGGAGCCCACCGCGGCCTATGAGGCGGCCTGGGCAGCGGGCCTGCACGAACACATCGTGCCCGGCTCCGAAGGTGGCCGACTCGTGTCGTTCGAGTCCATGTTGGGCGTGGTTCGGGCAGCGTCACGTCGGGACCTGGCGGTCACGATCGGATTCGGATCCACACTGCTCGCCGCGATGCCGATATGGGTGTGGGGCGACAAAGAACAGCGGAGCAGGGTCGCCGAGCTCATACTGTCAGGCGCCTGGGGAACGGCCGCCATCAGCGAGAAGTCCGCTGGAAGTGACCTGCTGGCCACCGGCACCCGCGCCACCGCGACCGCTGGCGGGTATGTACTGAATGGGGAGAAGTGGCTGGTCGGCAACGGCCGACGGTCCTCATTCGCCACCGTGCTCGCGGCGTCCGATCCGTCCTTCGGGTTGTTCCTGGTCGACTTCGCCGCAGTCGATGACGACGCGGTGAAGCGACTGCCGAAGGTACCCACCCACGGGCTGCGCGGGCACGACCTGAGCGGATTCATCCTCGATGGCTGCCAGGTCGGCGCCGATGCCGTCCTCGGCAGACAGGGACGCGGCGTCGAAATGGTCACCGGAATGCTCCAGTTCACCCGGACGATGGTCGGTGGGACCAGCCTGGGCGCCGCTGACACCGCTCTGCGGATCGCGCTGCGCCACGCACGGACGCGCGTGCTCTACGGAAGCCCGGCGCTCGAGATGGCGCCGGTCCGCTCGCTGCTGGCGCGTGCCTTCGCCGACGTACTGGTCGCGGAGTGCACCGAGTTGGCCGCGGCCCGCGCGCTCGACGTGGCACGGCAACGGATGCCGCTGTGGTCCGCGGTGGCCAAGTACGTGGTACCGGCCTTCTGCGTGGATGCTGTGAACGACTGCGGCGAGATCCTGAGCGCACGCGCCCATCTGCGCGAGGGCATCGCACACGGCGCCTTCCAGAAGCTGGCGCGCGACATCGCGATCACCCCGGTGTTCGAGGGCACGCAGCTGGTCCAGCTGGACACCATCCGTGCCCAACTGGCCAGCGGGGCACGGCGACGCGAGGCCTGCGGGACACGCACCGAACTGTCTCCGGCCATGCTGTTCGGCTTCGGCGAGCAGCCCATCGCACCGCCCGCGCCCCGCGAACATCGCCCGTCGATCATCTACGGCGGTGTCGATGAGGTGACCGGCCTTCTTGATGACGCGGTCGGTGCCCTGCACGACGACCCGGAACTCGCCTCGCTCGCGGGCCTGCTGCGCACGGCACGCGACCAGACCCGGGAAACGTTCCGCAGGCTCGGCACGCAACGGACGGCCGAAGCGTACGACGCGGCCCGCCGGCACTGCCTGGTACACGCGGGAGCCTGCTGTCTGCACACCTGGATCCAACGCCGGCACGCCCTCGGCGGCCTGGCCACGGACCGAGCCTGGCTCTCGGTAGCGCTGCGCCGCGTCGTGGCGCGGCTCGGCTCCCCCGTCGAGCCCGACGGGGAAGCGGAAGACCAGCTGGTGCGACGACTCGCAGATCTGGACGACGACGACCAGGCGTTCTCTCTCATCCCGCTGCGTCTCGCGACGCAGCACCGCGAGCCGACGCCGGCCTGAACCCAGGAGGACGCCATCACCACCGCTAACGGCATCACCGAGCCCGTCGGCAGCTGGCTTTCATCGCTGATCGCGGAACTGCTCGGCACGAATGAGCAGGAGATCCCCTTCGACCGGCCGCTCGGCGAACTCGGTATGGACTCGCTGACCGCGGCTCAGCTCTCCGCGGACCTCGAGGAGCGCTTCGGCGCCCTCATCTCACTCGAGCGTTTCCTCGGCGAGGAGACACTCGCGGAATTGGTACACCAGCTGGAACGCGACGCCGCCGCGACCAGCGCGGCACAGGAGGCCGGAGCGTGACGTCACAAACACCGCAGGCCGACGTGGCGCACGCCTTCGGCCAGGGCCACCGCACGCTGGAGGCGGAGGTCGAGCAGATCCGGAGTGAGGCCCGGCGCCGCTTCGGAGGCTTCGTACGGGAGACAGTCAACCCAGGCTCGTATTTCCGCGAACGTGACTGGCGTCTGGTCGACAAGCGCCTCCTTGCGCGAGCGGCCGAGATCGGGCTGCTCCAGTTCTCCCTGCCGACCCACGTCGGTGGCGCGGGGCGGGACAAGTTCGCGTGGGGCGTCGTGGTCGAGGAACTCGCCCGGCTCTCCCTCGACCCCGGCTTCTCCGTGCTCGTCGACACCACCGTCGAAATCGCCGAGGTACTCCTGTCCGGCGACGGACAGGAGCTCATCGAGCGCTATGTCCCGGACCTCGTCGCGGGCCGGCGCTTCGTCGCGCTGGGCGCCTACGAGAGCAAAGACCCCTACGACTACGAGTGCACGGCACGGCTCGAGGGCGGGGAGTGGGTGCTGAGCGGCACCAAACACTTCGTCACCGGCGGTCTGGCCGCTGATCTGTTCGTCATGTTCGTCCGCGACGAGGCTTCCAACGACATCCTCGCGTTCGTGGTCGAGAAGGACGACCCCGGCGTCGCGGTCATACCCCTGGAAACGATGGGGCTGCGCACCATGGGCCTGGCCCAGGTGGTTCTGCACGATGTACGCGTGCCCGGGTGGCGGCAGGTGTGGCATGCCGACGCGCTCAGCAGGTTCAACACGTACGCGCGCGGCCGCCGGATCATGACCGCGTGTGGCATCACCGGCGCGTTGCACGGCGTGATCGAAAACTGTGTCCAGGCGCTGTCCTCGCGCAGGCGCAGCGGGCGCCGCGTACTCGACTACCCGAACGTCGAACGCTCCATCGGCGAGATGCGCATGCTGCTCGAGGCATCCCGCGCAACCGTCCACCGTGCGCTGGACGGGACCCGCTCTCCGGACCGGGACGCGTTCTTCGACGAGTTCGCCACCGTCGCCAAGCACCACGCCGCCGAGAGCGCGGTGCGCATCGGGCAGCTGGTGATGAATCTCCAGGGCGGTGAAGGTTACATCAGCACGTTCCCGTGGGAGCGCTTCATGCGCAACGTGCTGGGGATGATCGGTGGTCAGGGCTCGCAGGAACTCCTGCTCATGCAGTTGGGGCAGCGCACCATCGTCGGTCTGGAAGGCAAGCGCGTACGCGAGGATGCCGCCGAACTTTCCGTCGCCAAGCTGGCGGACTCCTGGTGGGCCCTGCACGCGGCCGAAGCCGTCGTGTCGGATCCCGCCGGAGAGTTCGCCGAAACCGCGCGATCGGTGGTGTCGGCGGCCGGGCTCGCGTCGGCCGACACAGCTCCGGGCCTGCACGGCGAGCTGGTCGCGTTTCTCGACCGCGCTCACGCCATGGCGAAGGCCGTTCGGTCCGGACAGGCCCCCGACGTCATGCCCCGGGGGCCGGAGGGACTGTTCCCCGGACGCCTCGAGGGCGTGGCCTGGGCGGCGTGGAGCTGGCTCGCGTGCGCCATTGCTCAGGAAACAGGTCTGCTCGCGCGGCTGCTGCGGCCGTGCACGGTGAAGGAGGCGGCCGCGGACCTGCCCGAGGACTTCACGCGCGACCTCCTCACACTCTTGGTCGGTGCCTCACTCGTCCACACGGACACCCATGGTCGCTACACCATTGACCAGCGCCTGGAACAGGCACTCATGGGCGGTCCTCGTACCTCGGCGTTCGCCACGCGGCTGCGTCGCGCCCTGACCCGCACCGCGCACCTGCGTACGGGGACGACGGCCGCGGGGCGGGAGCTGATGGCCGGATGCGGTGACGAGTCGCCGGTGCTCGCCGACGTCCTGGTCAACTCCTCGCTCGGAAGGCTGGAAGGACTGTCGGATCTGCTGGTCACTCCCGGCGCACGGGTGGGATGCGCGGCCGGCGACGGCGCCCGGTCGGCGGCTGCACTGGCGCGGAACATCCCCTTCGCGTCGATACTCGCGTTGGAGCCGCGGCAGACGGCCCCGAACGCGACCGGCGACGTCCGGGTGGAGACCCGGGCCTGCGACCTCGATGGTTTCGAGGAAGACGACGGGCTCGCTCTCGCGTGGCTGCCGACCGCCGGGCTGCCGACCGCCGATCTGCGGCGGGCCATCACCGCCTGCGCTGCGGCGTTGGTACCCGGCGGCTGGATCGTCCTGCCGAACCCCCTTCCGCCGAAGCGCCCGATCGGTGCGGCGGCAGCACGCCTCGAACTCGAACTCGCCGGCTGGACAGAGCCGGCACAGGGGGGCGTCGAAGCCTTGCTGGAGGAGGCGGGGCTGGGGCTCGTCCGAACGGTGTGGGAGGACGCCGTACTCGGCATCCGCCTCACCGCGGCACGGCGCCCGTAGTCATATCGGCCCTGGTCGGTCCTTGAGCACATGAGCACGGCGGCCCGGAGCCTCGCGTCCCGGGCCGCCCCTCGGCGGAAACGGCCCTCACCGAACCGAGCAGGACCTCCCCCTTCCGGTCACCCTTTCCGAAACGCCCATGAAACCCCAGCAATGGAGGGGCCCCGCATGTCCGCAGATCGAGCTCCATCGCCCACGAGGTGGTGGACACTCGGGATCGTCGCGCTCGGCACATTCATGCTGATGCTCGACCTCAGCGTGGTGGCTGTCGCACTTCCTGACATCCAGGAGTCACTGCGCAGCAGCTTCGCCGACCTCCAGTGGGTCTTCGACGCGTACGCCCTCACGCTGGCGATCTTCCTGGTGGCCGCGGGCTCACTCGCCGATCGCCACGGTCGGAAGAAGGTCTTCCAAGTGGGCTTCGCGGTCTTCACCATCGCCTCATTGGCCTGTGGCCTCGCCGGCGACGCCACCGCCCTGAGCGTCTTCCGGGCGATCCAGGGCGTCGGCGCCGCCATCATGTTCGCCGTAGGCCCCGCCATGCTGAGCCACGAGTTCCACGGCAAGGAACGCGCCACCGCCTTCACCGTCTTCGGCGCCGCCGTCGGCCTCGCCGTCGCCACCGGGCCCCTCATCGGCGGCTCCCTCACCAGCTCCCTGTCCTGGCGCTGGATCTTCTACTTCAACGTTCCCATCGGGGTCATCGCCCTCCTCATCGGCGTGTTCCGCGTCCGTGAGTCGATGAACCGCCGCGCTCATCCCACCGACTGGCCCGGCCTGGTCACCTTCAGCATCGCCCTCGGCGCCCTGGTCTTCGCCACCATCCGCGCCCCTGAAGAAGGCTGGACCAGCGCCTTCACCCTCACTCTCTACGCCGCGAGCATCGGTTTCCTCGCTCTGTTCGTGGTCATCGAACGCCACATGGGCGAACGCGCCATGTTCGACCTCGCGTTCTTCCGCAATCCCACCTTCGTCGGCATCTCCCTCGTTGCCATGATCGGTAACGCCGGAGCCCTGCCCTCGATCTTCTTCGAGACCAGTTACCTCCAGAACATGCTCGGTATGGACGCTTGGGAAGCCGGCCTGCGCTTCCTGCCCCTGACCATCGCCATGTTCGTCACCGGCGCCATCAGCGGCAGCCTCATCGGCAAGGTGCCCTTCCGTTTCCTCCTCGGCACCGCCCCTGCCGTCATGGCCACAGGCCTGCTCTTCCTCAACACGACCGAGGCCGACTCCGCCTGGACCGTCCTCATCCCCGCGTTCGTCATCGCCGGATTCGGCATGGGCATCTTCAATCCCGCCCGCGCCGCCGTCGCCGTCGAGGTCGCCGAACCCGCCAAATCCGGCGTCGCCTCGGGCATCAACGAAACCTTTCAGCAAGTCGGCATCGCCGTCGGTATCGCAGGTGTCGGCGCCTTCTTCCAGAACCGCGTCGCCGACGGCTTCACCCACTCCGAAGTCGGCGAACGCCTCGGCCACGACAAAGCCGACGGGGCCGCCGAAGCCGTCAGCTCCGGCTCTCTCGAAGCGGTGGCCCAAGAAGGCGGCGGCGCCATGCGCGACCAGATACTGAGCGCCGGGCGGGACGCCTACATGAACGCCTTCCACAGTGCCATGAACGTCTGCGCCGCCCTCGGCTTCATCGCCGCCCTCGTCGGCTTCCTCATGATCCGAACCAAGGATCTCCACCACCACAGCGCAACGTCCGACGTTCGCCCCACCAGTGACCGCGTGACCGCGATGTAGGTCAGGCGACCAGGGCCGCCAGTCCCACGGTCCCTGAAGGATGTCAATAGTCGAGCTAGCTCAGCCGCGCACGCGGGAGGCTCGCAGCGCGCCGTACTGGAGCGCCGCGAAGCCCGCGACCACGGCCGCCTGGAGCGGTATCCACACCGCCCCGGCGGTGGACGGCGACAGCCACAGTGCGAGCGCCGCGATGCTGAGCACCGCCCACGCCAGGTTCGCCTCCACGACGCCCCGCACCGCGAGGACCGGCGGGTGCGCCCGGGACGCGAGGAAGCCGACGCCCGCCGCGTACACCAGCAGGAACGCTCCCGCACAGACGAGCAGCACCCGGTCGACGCCGAGCAGGTCGCCGAGGGGCCCGGAAACGGCCAGGCAGGCAAGGCCGTTGGCACCGGTGACGGCGGCGTCGAGGGCCAGGAAGCGGCGCAGCCAGACGCGGGCGGCGTGGGCATCGGCGGGTGCGGTACCGCCCAGGTGCGTTGCGGACATGGCAATCGACCTCCGTCAAGGGAAGGGGCGCTGGTCAAGACCGGGCCCGGAGCCGGAGTGCGCCGGCTCCGGAACCCGATGGCCCTCACCTTGCCGTCGCCCGCGCGGACGGTCGATTACCCCGCGGGTAAGCGAGCGTCGTTTACCGGCGGACCGCAGGCGAACCCGAACGCTGCGGCGCCCCGGGCAGGGTCGGCGCGGCGGGCCGGTTGCGTGCCAGCATGAGCGCGGGCACCGCGGCGAGGACGAAGAGCACTCCCGCCATCGCGACGTAGAGGTACACGCCGGTCGCCGAGCTCACCGGGGCGCCGTCGGCAAAGGTCTCGGGAACAAGGGTCGCTTTGAGCACCTCGCCGCCCGCGATGTTGAAGACGACCGAGCCGACGGCGAGCACGACCGACACCAGACCGGCGATCGTGCCCTGCCGCTCGGGCGCTTCGATGCTGGTCGCCAGGTTGTAGCCGGAGGCCCCGATCGCGCCGGCGGCCATGCCGAGCAGGGCGCCGCAGGCGATCGCCAGGGGGAGCACTGATACGCCCGCCAGCATCGCGAACGTCGCCACGATCCCGACGGCGATGCCGCCGAGGAGGGGCAGTGCGGGACCGAACCGCCCCGCGATCCATCCGGCGCACGTGCCGCCGATGACGATGCCGACGTTGGGCGTGGCGAGCAGCACTGCGACCGCCTCTCCGTCGCCCAGCCCGTAACCGAGCCCCAGGTCGGGGGGCACCTGGGCGATGATGCCCGTCAGTTGCAGCATGCTCCGGAAGGAGCCTGCCGCCAGGACCAGGGCCAGCAGCGTCAGCAGGATCGGGCGGCTGAGGGCCCGGATGTCGATGATGGGTTCGTCGACCCGCAGCCCGCGGAACGCCCAGCCGGCCAACACGGCGGCACCGGCGGCCAGCAGCGCGATCATGCCCCCGGACAGCCATCCGAGGTCACTTCCGAGGCTGGTGTAGGCGAGCACCGCACCGAGACCGCCGCCGAGCAGGAGCGCCCCGCCCACGTCGATCCGGCCGGTGCCGCGGACCGGCGACTCCGGGATGAAGGAACGCACGCAGAGCGCGGCAGCGGCGGCGAGCAGCGCCGCCACGACGAACACGCTCCGGTAGCCGAACACATCGATGACCGGCTGCATCAGGAACGGCTCGATGATTCCGACGAGCGACGAGCCGGACGTCACGAGCCCGACCAAGGCCATCGCCACCCCCGGGGTGCAGATCTGGCGTGCGAGGGCCACCGTGATGAAGACCGCGGCGAAGGCGGCGCCTTGGAGGAAGCGCCCCGCCAGGAAGATCCAGACGTTGGGGGCGACGAGGCAGACCAGCGCTCCTGCGCAGGCGAGGAGCAGCGTGCCGATGAGTATCCGGCGCTTGCCGAAGATGTCGGAACTCTTCGCGAGCAGCGGCGACCAGATGGCCCCGGCCAGCATCGCGCTCGCGTTCAGCCACGCGGCCTGGTCGGTGTCGAAGTGCTCCAGTAACTGGGGCAGGACCATCATGGGCGAGCCGATGACCACGTCGGCCAGGACGTTGGCGAGGGTGAGAACGGCCGCCCAGAGGACGAGCCGCTTGCTCCAGTGGTGCTCTCGGGCGCCCGGGGCGGGCTTTTCCAGCGTGTCTTTCACTGTGCGTTCTCTCCAGCGCGTCGAGGGTCAGGTCCCGGAGCGGTGCCGGGTGCTTGCAGCGCCTTGTTGCGGGCGGCAATGGCGGCCCAGGTGGTCGGCAGCATGCGGTCGCGACCGCTGTGGACACGGTCCTGGGCGAACGTGACGTAGGGGCGCTGCCGGGCCTCGTACCGTGCGAACGCGGCGGCGTGGTCATGGCCGCACCGCTGAAGTTCTTCGGCGAGAAAGCGGGCGCCGGTGAGCGCGAGTGAGGTGCCCCGGCCGGACAGGAAGGCCGGGCTGTATCCGGCGTCCCCGACGAGGACGACGCGGCCGCGGTGCCAGGAGGGCATATGGATCTGGCTCGCGGAGGTGAGGAAGAAACCGGGATCGGCGCGGGCCGCGTCGAGCAGCTCCGGGATCCGCCACGACCGGTGGCCCGCGAAGGCCTCGATGAGGATCTTCTTCTGGGCGTCCAGGTCGTGGTGGTCGTAGTCGATCGGTTCCGAGCGGAAC
Source organism: Streptomyces botrytidirepellens (assembly GCF_003721215.1). Taxonomy (NCBI): domain Bacteria; kingdom Bacillati; phylum Actinomycetota; class Actinomycetes; order Kitasatosporales; family Streptomycetaceae; genus Streptomyces; species Streptomyces botrytidirepellens. The sequence continues at coordinate 12,971 of NZ_RIBZ01000886.1, read as the reverse complement.
TGGAAGACCGCAACGGCCTTGCCCTTGTACCGGAAGATGCCTGCCATCCGGCTGGGGACGTTGTATATCGAGTTGGCGCCCTCGGATCGCGCCTCGCCGGGATGGTCGGCGAGGGCCAGGTAGACACCGAGGTGCCGGAGGTAGTCCTCCTCGGGCCCGAACACCAGCCTGCGGACCGCGGAGTGCTGGCCGTCGGCACCGAGCACCAGGTCGTACCGCCCGGTGCGGCCCGACGCGAAACGCACGTCGACGCCGCCGCCGTCGTTGCCGCCGCCGTTGCCGCCGTCGCTGTCGCCGTCGGTCAGTGCCTCGATCGAGTCGCCGAAGCGGATCGTCGCGGTGTCCGGGAGCGCATCGGCGAGGATGCGCACGAGGTCCTCGCGGAGGAGCTCGATGTCGTCGTCGGAGTCGCTGATCTCCGCCATCGGGATCCGCGCCACCGGCTCGCCGTCGCTGTCGACGAACTGGGTGAGCTCGGACATCCGGATGCGTTGCTTCTGGATCTTCGCGAGCAGTCCCATCCTGTCCGCGGTCCCGATGGCATCACCGCGGACGTCGATGGGTGTGCCGGTGAGCCGGAGGTGGCGGGCGTACTCGACGACGGTGACGTCGTGGCCGCGGGTGCCGAGCTCACGTGCGCAGGCGAGCCCGGCGATACCGGCTCCGGAGACAAGGATCTTCACGTGTGCGCTCCAGGTTTCGCTGAGGTGGGCGTGCGGATCGGATCGGCCGCCGCTCGCCGGTCGGGCAGGCGGAATCCACGGAGCGGTGCGGCCGGCGGGCAGGCCGCGGCCGCGGCAACCCGATACTTAAAGAAACAATCTGTCGCTTTTAGCGAGCTTACTTACCACCGGCTTGCACCGCAACGCCGCACCTGACGACAATCGGCACCCGAGGAGAAAACAGGAGGTGAGCGCGGCGATGGCCGACGGGACCGCTGACCGGCCGCCCGCACGGCGCCCCGGTGGCCGCAACGCGCGGGTGAGAGCGCAGATCCTCGCCGCGACCGTCGAACTCGTGGCGCGCGATGGCATCGCGGGCTTCCGCTACGAGGAGGTCGCCGAGTTCGCCGGCGTGCACAAGACCAGCGTCTACCGCAACTGGCCCGACCGCGAGGAGCTGGTGGTCGAAGCCCTGCTGCGCTACGCCGAGGATCTCGCCTCGGTCGCCGACACCGGCGACATCCACCGGGACCTGGTGGACTTCATACTGGCCCTGGCCGGTGGACTGGAAACGCCGTTCGGCCGGACGCTCGAACAGGCCATCCAGCCCGCCCGCCACAGCGCCACCGTCAAGGCGCTGACCAAGATCCTCGACCAGCGCGTGGCCGCCATGCGGCGGCGGGTGGACACCGCCGTCGACCGGGGCGAACTCCCCCCGGTCGACAGCTCCTTCCTCGGCGAGATGATCTCCGGCCCGGTGCACCTCATCGTCAACCGCGGCATGCGCCCGTTCACCCGCACGGACGCGGAGCGCATCGTCGGCGTCGTGCTCGCCGGCATCCGGGCCACGGCACCGCACGCCTGAGCAACGCCCTGGCCGCACCGTTCAGCCGAAGGCCGGGGCGCCCGTCATGTCCGCGCTCAGCGCGGCAATAGGATCGCCCGCATGGCACTGCGACCTGTTCAGGTGAACATAAAGGCTCTTGATGGCTTGGCGGTCGGCCGGTTCTGGGCGGAGGCGCTCGGCTGGAGCGTTTTCCGACCCGGCGTGACCACCTACGTGGCACCCGTCGGCAGCCTGGTCTGGCCGGACCCGGTCGCCGTCTGCATCGATATCGTTCCCGTCCCGGAACTCAAGACCGCAACAAAGAACCGTGTGCACCTCGATCTCGCCACCACCTCCGCGGCCCATCAGGCGGAGTTGGTGGCGCGTCTCCAGGATCTCGGCGCGACGCCCGCCGACGTGGGCCAGGGCAACGTGCCGTGGACGGTCCTCGCCGACCCGGAGGGCAACGAGTTCTGCGTGCTGGAGCCTCGGGAGATCTACCGGGACACGGGGCCGATCGCCCGGGTGGTGGTCGACTGCGCGGATCCGCGGGCCATGGCCCGGTTCTGGGGTGAGGCGATGGACTGGACCCTGCACGAGGTGACCGACGAACAGGCGGTGTTGCGCTCCGCCAAGGGTGTCCGTCCGCATCTCGAGTTCCTCCGCACGCCCGGCGCGAAGACCGTGCCGGACCGCGTTCATCTTGACCTGCTGCCGTATCCCGGTGACGACAAGGCAGCGGAGGTGGCCCGGCTGCGGGCCCTCGGCGCCACCGACCTCGACGTCGGCCAGGGCGACGTCCCATGGACGTGCCTGGCCGACCCGGAGGGTCACGAGTTCTGCGTCCTCGCCCCGTCCTGACGCGGAGCCTTGACGACACCCCGACACACGGCGGTCATGGGATGGTCATGAACTGCTTGGCGTTGGCAGGATCTCGACGTACCCGTCGGTGCCGTGCACGCGGATCCGCTGCCCGTCCCGGATCAGCCGGGTGGCCTGCTCCACGCCCACGACGGCCGGCAAGCCGTACTCGCGGGCGATCACCGCGCCATGGGTCATCAGGCCACCCACCTCCGTCACCAGGCCCGTGATGCCGACGAACAGCGGCGACCAGCTGGGGTCCGTGAAGGACGTGACGAGGATGTCGCCCGCCTCGAGATCGGCCTCCGCCATGTCGAGGATGACGCGGGCCCTCCCCTCGATGGTCCCGGCGGAAACCGGGAGGCCGATCAGGGCGCCTGACGGCACGTCGTCGCGCCGGTACGCCCCGGTGACGGCCTCGCCGTCCGAGGTGAGCACCCGGGGCGGTGTGAGCGCCTGGTACGACCGGAACGCGTCCTTGCGCTGTTGGATGAGCCGGTCGTCCACCTGGTTCGAGCGCACGACGTCGTGGAGTTCCTGGAACGTGAGGTAGAAGACGTCCTCCTTCTCAGGAAGCACGCCTGCCCGCACGAGGCGCCCGGCCTCCGCCAGCAGGGCCTGCTTGTAGACGAAGTAGCGGCTGACGATGCCGTACTTCGGGTACTCCCGGTACCCGATGAAGGTGCGGACCCGGTCGATCATCCGCTTGGCCTCGTCGGCTTTCCGGTCTCCGTCCGGCAGGGCCCGCAAGCGCGACAGCACGTCCTGTTCCTTCTTCTGCGCCTTCTGCCGCCCTTCCTCGAAGCGCCGTTCGGCGGCGCCGGGCTCGAAGTTCCTGACGTTGTCGAGGATCACGGGGACGAGCGTGGCGGGGCGTTCGCGCCAACGGGGCCTCGTGATGTCGATCTCGCCGACGCAGCGCATGCCGTACCGGTCGAGGTAGGTCTCGATGGCGTCGCGTGCTTCGGTCCCGCCCGCGAGCTTCGGCAGCTCGTCCAGGAAGCCCTCGTCCTCGACGCCCTGGAGGAACGCCACCACCTCCGGATGCGGACGGATCACGTCCGCGACATCGAGCAGCGCCAGTCCCATCTCCGACGTGATGTTGTCGGGGGCGGACAGCGTGAGCGTGTCAGCCGCGTTCTTCTCGCCCAGCCACTCCTGAAGCTGGTCGTTGAGCCACCACGTGGCCTCCATCCCCGCCATGATCACCTGAAAGCTCAGCGGATCGCTGAGGACGCGCTTGTGCTCCTCGAAGGCCTCCAGCAGGAAGTCGAACAGCGCCGGTCCGGTCTTCGTCCGGATGTCGCGCTCCAGGGCGGCGATGGAAGCCTGGCTGCGCTCGATCAGCTCGGTGACGATGGCCGGATCGGTCGCGATCGGGGCGGGCCCACCGCCGGCGGGCGGCCCGCCGGGACCCGCGTCCGGGAGCGACGGGACGAAGTCGTCGCGGTCGAGGACGGTCTCCAGCGCGTCCCTGACCAGCGGATCGCCTCGCCCCATGAGGTCCAGGAGGCCCGCGCGGCTCGCGGGCGAGGCCAGGCGCCGGGTGACGTCGACGAACAGCCTGCCGCCGGCCGTGTGCATCGGAGCCATGGCCGTCAGCTGCCACATGGAGAGCCCCAGGGGCTTCATGGGGTCGGTCATCATCTGCTGATGGCCGACGGAGACGTAGACGTGATTCTCCTGGTCGCCGGTCTCGGGGACGGGGAACAGCGTCGTGATCGGCCGGCTCTGAACGATCCGGAAGTCGTCGTCGACCAGGCACCATTCGATGTCCTGCGGGCGGCCGAAGTGCGCTTCGATCCGCCGCCCGAGCTGTACGAGCCGCACGACCTGCGCATCCGTCAGTGCCGGTTGCTCCTGCCGCTGCGAGTCGATCGCCACTTCCTCCGTACCGCCGGTCGGCAGGGCGTGAACGGCACGCTGTTTGGCGGCGATCGTCTTGGCGACGACTTCGCCGTGTCGCACCGTGAAGACGTCCGGGTTCACCAGGCCGGAGACCAGGGCCTCGCCGAGGCCGAAACCGGCGTCCACGGTGGCGACTTTCCGGTTGCCCGTGACGGGGTCGGCCGTGAACAGGATGCCGGCCGCGTGCGGGAAGACCATCTGCTGCACGACCACGGCCATGTGGACCGTACGGTGGTCGATGCCGTTCCGCCGACGGTAGGTCACGGCCCGCTCGGTGAACAGCGAGGCCCAGCACCGGCTGACGTGCTGGAGGATCGCCTCCGGCCCCACGACGTTCAGGTACGTGTCCTGCTGGCCGGCGAAGGAGGCCGTCGGCAGGTCCTCAGCCGTCGCGCTGGACCGGACGGCGCAGGCGGCCTGCTCGCCGAGCCGGGCGAGCGCGCGGGTGATCGCCCCCGCGAGATCGCCCGGGATGACGATCCCTTCGATGGTCCGGCGGATCTGCGCGCTGAGCGTGCGGATCGCCTCCCGGTCGTCCGGGTTCACGCGCGACAGCTGATCGAGCTGATCGTCGATCGACGGCGCTTCCGCCATGATCCGCCGGAAGGCGTCCGTCGTCACGCAGAAGCCACCCGGCACGCGGATGCCGTCGATCCGCGACAGCCCGCCCAGGTGCGCGCCCTTGCCGCCGACGACCGCGACCTGCGTCTCGTCCACCTCTTGAAGATTCCGCACGTACTGCACGTCGTGCCCCCCATTTCCGCAGGTTGTGGTCTCGGCCGACGATTCTGCGCCGCGACCCGGGTCTTGCCGCAAGCCCCCCATCGCGCTATAACTTGAGAGTGGCAAGGAGAGCGATCTCCTTGCCTTTGTTGTGTGCCGTCCGCTGGAACTGACGCGCGCCCCACACCGTCGTCAATTGGCCGCTCAGCTTCTGACGCACGCCTCGATGACCGCCGCGACCTGATCCGTCGCCGCCGAGTTCTGGTCCGCTCGGCGTGCCAGCCCCAGGTCGACGGTTTCGGTCTCGACGAGCGGCAGGTAGGTCACGCCGTCGAGGCGGAGGCTCTGTACGGACTCCGGGACCAGGGCGACGCCGTGGCCCGCGGCGACGAACACGACCAGGGTCGCCGTCTCACCGACCTCGACCAGGGCGGAGGGTTCGAAGCCCGCGCGGGCGCAGGCGGCGAGGACCCGGCCGTGCATGGAGGAACGGTCGCGGGACGGATGGACGACGATCGGCTCGTCGGCGAGGGCCGCGAGGGGGACCTCGTGGCGGTCCGCCAGCGGATGTCCGGTGGGCAGGACGGCCACCAGGCGTTCGGACCGGAGGGTGGTGACCTCGACGGCGGCGTCCACCGGGGTGTCGGTGCGCACCAGGGCGAGGTCGTAGGTGCCGTGGAGCAGTCCTTCGACCAGTTCGGGGTTGAGCAGCTCACCGCGCAGCTCCAAGGACACGCCCGGCAGCTGTGCCCGTACCGTACGGGCGATCCGCGGCAGGACGTCGTAGGTGGCGGTTCCGACGAAGCCGATGGACACGCGTCCGGTCCGGCCGGTGGCGAGCAGTGCCATCTGGTCCTTGGCCCGCTCCACCTCCTCCACGATCGACCGTGCGTGGGTGACCAGGTGGCGGCCTGCCTCGGTGAGCTCCACGCGCCGCGTGGAGCGGGTGAAGAGCGTGGTCCCGAGTTCTCGCTCCAGCTGCTTGAGCTGCTGGGAGAGGGCGGACTGGGCCACGTGCAGGCGCTGGGCGGCGCGGCCGAAGTGGCATTCCTCGGCCAGAGCGAGGAAGTAGCGGACCTGCCGGAGTTCCATGACCTCAGCTTATCTCTGCGGCTGATTAATCGAGCGGAACTGGATACTGGATTAGATCAATCCCGGGACCTACGTTGAGTCCCATGGTTGCCAGCTTCGTCTACACAGCAGCGAGAACGCCGTTCGGGCGGTTCGGTGGAGCGCTCGCCGAGGTGCGGCCCGACGATCTCGCCGCGGTCGCCGTCTCCGGGGCCCTGGCCAAGGCGCCGTCGCTCGACCCGGCCCTGATCGGCGACGTGGTCTGGGGCAACGCCAACGGCGCGGGCGAGGAGAACCGTAACGTCGGCCGGATGGCGGTCCTGCTGGCGGGGCTGCCGACCTCGGTGCCCGCCACGACCGTCAACCGCCTCTGCGGCTCCTCGCTGGACGCGGCGATCATCGGCTCGTGTGCCGTCGAGAGCGGTGACGCCGACATCGTCCTCACCGGCGGAGTGGAGTCGATGACGCGGGCGCCGTGGGTGCTGCCGAAGCCGTCACGCGCCTTCCCCGCCGGTCATGTGACCGCCGTGTCGACGACCCTGGGGTGGCGGCTGGTCAACGAGCGCATGCCGAAGGAGTGGACCGTCTCCCTGGGCGAGGCGAACGAGCAGCTGGCCGAGCGGTTCGCCATCGACCGGGAACGGCAGGACGCGTTCGCCGCCCACTCGCACCACCTCGCCGACGACGCCTGGAACGCGGGTTTCTACGACGACCTGGTGGTGCCCGTCGTGCTGGACGGCGAGGTCCAACTCGCCCGCGACGAGGGCATCCGCCCCGGATCGACACCGCAGAAGCTGGCCGGTCTCAAGCCCGCGTTCCGCCCCGACGGCGTCATCACCGCCGGAAACGCCTCGCCCCTCAACGACGGCGCGTCCGCCGTGCTGATCGGCTCGGAGGACGCGGCGTCGCGCATCGGCCTCGCGCCGCTGGCCCGGATAGCGGGCCGCGGGGTATCGGCGCTGGAGCCGCAGATGTTCGGCTTCGCGCCGGTCGAGGCGGCCGAACGGGCCCTGAGGCGGGCAGGGATCTCCTGGTCGGACGTGTCCGCGGTCGAACTCAACGAAGCCTTCGCCGTTCAGTCGCTGGCCTGCGTGGACGCCTGGAAGATCGATCCGGCCATCGTGAACACCAAGGGCGGTGCGATCGCCATCGGCCATCCCCTCGGCGCCTCCGGCGGTCGGATCCTGGGCACGCTCGCCGCGCGGCTGCGCGCGTCGGGGAAGCGGTGGGGCGTCGCCGCGATCTGTATCGGTGTCGGACAGGCCCTGGCGGTCGTCCTGGAGAACGTTGCGGAGCAGACACGATGACCGTTCAGGTGTGTACGGATGCCGATGAGGCCGTGGCCGGGATCAGCGACGGCTCGACGGTGCTGGTCGGTGGGTTCGGCATGGCGGGCATGCCGGTCGAGCTGATCGACGCGCTCATCCGGCAGGGCGCGGGCGATCTGACCGTGGTGTCGAACAACGCGGGCAACGGCGACACCGGGCTGGCCGCCCTGCTGGACAAGGGACGGGTGCGCCGGATCGTGTGCTCCTTCCCCCGCCAGTCCGACTCCTGGGTCTTCGACCGGCTCTACCGCGAGGGACGGATCGAGCTCGAAGTCGTGCCACAGGGAACCCTGGCCGAACGGATGCGCGCGGCCGGTGCCGGTATCGGCGCGTTCTTCTGCCCCACGGGCGTCGGTACGCCCCTCGCCGAGGGCAAGGAGACCCGCGAGATAGACGGCCGCACCTACGTGCTCGAGTACCCCATCAAGGGCGACGTCGCCCTGATCGGCGCCCACACGGCCGACCGGATGGGCAACCTCGTCTACCGCAAGACCGCCCGCAACTTCGGACCGGTCATGGCCACCGCCGCGACCACGGTCGTGGCACAGGTCCGCGACATCGTGGAGACCGGTGCCCTCGACCCGGAGACCGTCGTGACCCCGAGCATCTACGTCGACCGCATCGTGCGGACGGAGGCGGCCGCATGAACCCGACCAGCTCACTCGTGGAGAACCCCGACCGGGGGCCGCTGGGCAAGGACGAGATGGCCGCCATCGTGGCGCGCGACATCCCGCACGGCTCCTACGTCAACCTGGGCATCGGCCAGCCGACGCGGGTCGCCGACCACCTCCCCGACGGATCGGGGGTGGTGCTGCACACCGAGAACGGCCTGCTCAACATGGGCCCCGCGGCCAAGCCCGGCGAGGTGGACCCCGACCTCACCAACGCGGGGAAGATCCCGGTCACCGAGCTGCCGGGAGCGGCCTACTTCCATCACGCCGACTCCTTCGCGATGATGCGCGGCGGCCACCTCGACGTGTGCGTGCTCGGCGCGTTCCAGGTCTCGGCCACCGGGGACCTGGCCAACTGGCACACCGGCGCGCCCGACGCGATCCCCGCCGTCGGGGGTGCGATGGATCTCGCGATCGGCGCCAAGAAGGTGTTCGTCATGATGTCGCTCTTCGCGAAGGACGGCTCGCCCAAACTGGTGAGGGAGTGCGGTTATCCGCTGACCGGGCTGGGATGTGTCGACCGCGTCTACACCGACCTCGCGACCTTCCGTCTCGGCCCCGGAGGCGCCACCGTGCTCGAAACGTTCGGCATCACCTACGACGACCTCGCGGCACGCCTCGACGTACCGCTCGCACCGGCGAACGGGGCCGCCTGCTGACCCAGTTCGGTCACGAGGAGGAACCGGAGGCCCCGGACGCCCGGTCGAGGGCCGTCAGCACCTCCGCGCGCCGGGGCTGCCCGGACGCCCGGCTCACGACCCGACCAGCCGGGTCGAGCACCAGCACGGTCGGCGTCCGGAGGATGCCCAGCCGCCGGACCAGCTCCAGCCGCTCCTCCGCGTCGATCTCCACATGCGCGGTGCCCGGCATCGTCCCGGCGATGTCCGCGAGCAGCCGCCGCGTCGGCCGACAGGGCGCGCAGACGGCGGTGGAGAACTGGACCAGGGTCGCCCGGTCCCCCAGTTCGGCCCCCAGCTCCGCCGCCGACAGGCGCACCGCGCCGTCCCGCGGCCGCGGCCGGAACCTCCCGCCGCGCGCCGCACGCACCACCCCGAAGACGCTCGCCAGCAGGAGCACCGCGGCACACACCGCCAACCCGATCATGCGACCAGTCTGCACCCGCCCGGACTCGTCCTCGCCATCCGGCCATCGCCTCCCGGTACTCCGCGCCACTACCATGACCGCCATGGACTCCCCCCGCCTGCTGTGGCTGACCACCCGCCGTGTGGTCGACCTCTGCCGGGTCACGACCAGCGGCTGTCGCTGACACCCGCACCGGCCCGATCACAGCCCTTCCTCCTCCGGAGTCTCCCCTCATGCAGATCGACCCGCGCGGCCCCCGGTTCGCCGCCGCGCTCACCACCCTCGTCCTGTGCGCCGTACTGATCACCGGCAGCGGGGTCCTGCTCGCCGCGCAAACCGCGGTGTTCGCGCTCGGCGCGTTGGCCGGTTTGCGGTACTCCCCGTACGGCTGGCTGTACCGCGTCGCCCTCCGGCCCAGGCTCTCCGCGCCGGGTGAGCTGGAGGACGCCCGGCCGCCCCGCTTCGCCCAGGGCGTCGGCGCCGTCTTCGGCATCGTCGGCACCGTCGGCTACCTCGGCGGCGCCCCCTGGCTGGGCATGGCCGCGACCGGGCTCGCCCTGGCCGCGGCCTTTCTCAACGCGGCCTTCGGCTACTGCCTCGGGTGCGAGATGTACGTCCTCATCCGCCGCGTCCGCAGCGCCTGAGCACACGCCTCGGCTCATCGGCTCACACCGAGGTGTCCGCCTCGCGGGAGGTGAGCAGGGCACGGACCGCCTCGACGGTGGCCCGGACCATGGCGGGGTCGCAGCCGCCGCGGGCCCGGGCGCTGAGGCGGACCGGGGGGACGGCCGGGAGGTCGTGACGTGGCGTGAGGCCGTCGGGGTACGGGCTGCCGGGGATGGCGAGCAGGGCGGCGCCGAGTCCGGCGCGGGCCGCGTCCAGGACCCCGGCGAGGTATCCGGCCTCGGCGACCACGGTGGCGGGTGTGTGCTGGGAGGCGAGCGCCGTCAGGGCGCGGCGGCGGATCACGCACGGGTCGCTGATGGCGACCAGTGGCAAGGGGGCGGGGGCGGCGGGTGGTTCCCAGCCGGGGGCGGCGTACCAGCGCAGAGGCAGTTCGCCCACCGGGGTGCCCGGGGCCTGTGCCGCCTCGGTGACGTAGACGGCGAGATCGAGTTCGCCTCGTCCGACGGCGTCCGTCAGCTGCGCCGAGCGGTCGATGCGCACACGGACCTCGGCGCCGGGCCGGGTGTCGCGTACGGCCGCGGTGAGCACGGGAAGGATCTGGTCGGCGCCGTGTTCGGTGGCGCCGATGACGACGGGGGCCGCGTCGGGCCGGTCCTCCCCCATGAGCCGACGGACGGCGGCGTCGTGTGCGCCGACGATCTGCTGGGCCTCTTCCAGCAGTCGGGCGCCGTGGGTGGTGAACCGGGTCTTCCTGCCGTCGCGTTCGACGACGGGGCGGCCCAGGGACTTCTCCAGCCGCCGAATGTGCTGGCTGACGGTGGATTGGCTGAGGGCGAGCGCGTCGGCGGCGCGGTGGAAGCCTCCGAAGTCGGCGACGGCGATGAGGCTGCGCAACGCCACGATGTCCAGTACCGGCCGCATGTGCGCAGGCTAGCACCGATCGATCGCAGATCGCGATCGATTTTGATGGCAAATCATCGTTGGACGGCCGACTCCGGGCTCGTGCATCCTGAGGTCATGCCACGCACACCGCTCGTGGCGGCCCGTCGGCCGCACACGCCCCGCACCGGATCCGGGCCTTCGGCCGCCGGACCGGCGGTGTGCCGCGCCCGGTGCGCCTGGCTGACCCGGCGGCGCGTGGTCGACTTCGGCCGCACCGGCGCCATGCGCTGTCGCTGACCAACAGCTCTTCCCGGCCCTCGCGGCCGGTTCTCGCCGCCGGTCTTCGTGCCTGTTGGCCGTCTTGGCCCTCGCCTATTCGTCTCCTCGCTTCCGCGTCGGCAACGTCGGCGACGGTTTCCTCTCTTCGCCTCCCCCCCCTGTCCCGTCCGCGCCTCCGCGCCCCCGCGGCTGCTCCGCCTCGCTCGTGCGGGCGGGCGCCGCTGTCGATGAATCGAGTTCTCATGTCCTCTGCTCAGCCTGTCCACTCCTGGGACGAACCGGCGGGAATCGCCCCGCGTGGCACGCTCGTGCTCCTCCCCGGGCGGGGTGAACACGGCGGTGTGTACGAGCGGTTCGGCCGCCGGATCTCCGCCGACGGCTATCGCGTCCGTGCGCTGGGGGATGCCTCGTCCGACCCGGAGGCCCTCACCGAGGCGGCCGCCAAGCTGCTGCGCGACGAGACGCACCCGGGCCCCCGCGTACTGGTCGGCTCCGACACCGGGGCGTCCCACGCGGCTCGGCTCGCCGCCCTCGGCACCCCGGGGCTGGACGCGCTGATCCTCGCCGGACTGCCGACCGGGCCGCACCCCACCGGAACGGCCGCTTCGGACTGGGAGGACGAGCTGGAGCAGCGCACCGCCTGCCCCACCCACCGGGGCAGGCTGACCGACGACGCGGCGTTCCGGCGCGGCGCCCTGGCGGCCCCCACGGCGCCGGAGTTGCCGACGCCGGACGGGATCTCCGTTCCGGTGCTCGGGCTGCACGGTGCCGAGGACACCGTCAGCCCGCTCGACGAGGTCCGCGGCGTGTTCCGCGGCCTGCCCGGCGCTGAGCTGGTGAGCCTGGCCGGCACGCGGCACGACGTCCTCAACGACGTGACCCACCGCACCGCCGCCGCCACGGTGGTCCTCTTCCTGGAGCGGCTGCGGCTGGATTCCGGTCTCGCACCCATCGCCGTCACGGAGGACCTCGTATGAGCGAGCCCGTCCTCACCACTCCGGCCGAGCTGTACTCCCGGCTGTTCCACGGCGATCCGGCGCCCGTCGTCCTGGACGTACGGTGGCGGCTCGGCGATCCGCACGGCCACGATCACTACCTCGCCGGACACCTCCCCGGCGCGGTCTACGTCGACCTGGACACCGAACTCGCCGCTCCTCCCACCCCGGAGCGCGGCCGCCATCCGCTGCCGGACCCCGCCGCGTTGCAGCGGGCCGCGCGCCGCTGGGGACTTGGCCCCGGTCGGCCGGTGGTGGTCTACGACGACAACGGCAACACCGCCGCCGCCCGCGCCTGGTGGCTGCTGCGGTGGGCCGGGGTCGAACGGGTCTCCCTGCTGGACGGGGCGCTGGCCGCGTGGCGCGCGGCCGGACTGCCGGTCGAGGTGGGCGAGCCCGCCCCACCGGCCGAGGGGGACGTCGTCCTCGCCGCGGGGCAGCTGCCGGTGCTGGACGCCGACGCGGCGGCCGAGGTGGCCCGTACGGGCGTCCTGCTGGACGCGCGGGCGGCCGAGCGGTACCGGGGCGAGACCGAACCGGTCGATCCGCGCGCCGGGCACATCCCCGGCGCCCTCTCCGCCCCGACGGGCGACAACCTGGCGCCGGACGGCACGTTCCACGGCGTGGAGGAGCTCGCGCGGCGCTTCACCGCGCTGGGCGCCGACGGCACGACAGAGGTCGGCGTCTACTGCGGCTCCGGCGTCACGGCCGCCCACACGGTCGCGGCCCTGGCCCGCGTCGGCATCACGGCCGCGCTCTACCCCGGCTCCTGGTCCGCCTGGTCCTCCGACACCACGCGCCCCGCGGCCGTGGGTGCGGCGGCGGGCTGATCCGCCGCGCCCGCACACCTCCTTGAACCCTTCCCGACCGAGAGGCCGCACCATGCCCTCCCCACACTCCTCCGTGTCCGGGGCCTCACCGCCCCCGCGCACGTCCGCACCACCACCCCCCGGTGCGGCCAAGGACCCGACGCCGCCCGCCCAGCCCGCCGCGGCGCGGACGTCCCGACCCACCGCCGCGCGCACCCGGCCCCGCCTCCGCCTCCGGGTCCCGCG